>DATEME010000443.1:0-23748 GCA_035275865.1 Candidatus Acidiferrales bacterium
AAAACAGGCGACGCCAGACAGGGCGGCGCTTGTGAGCGCGCCGCTGGCCGCGGGAAGCGACGACGGATACCGTTTTGTTTACCGCGTCACGAGTGGCACAGAATCCGCGCAGAATCAGTATGTGATCGAGGCGCTGCCGCAGGATTACGGCACATCCGGCCGTAAATCGTTCTTCCGTGACGGCAAGGGCAAAATTCATGAGGCGGATAACCACGGTGCCTCGGCGAGCGCGGACGATCCGCCTTGGCAAGAGCCGGCGACCCCGTAATGCAAATCGGGTATAATCCCGTGCAAACTGCAGCACCCTTATGAGCCCGCAGCCTGTAGCTCAAATTATGAAAGTTGAAGACGCGGTTCGGCGCGCCAATCAAGATTTTTATGCTGCATTTGAGTCGCTCGATCTGGCGCGAATGGAAGCTCTGTGGGCGCACGACGATTTGGTCGAATGCGTGCAGCCGGGCTGGGATTTGCTGTTGGGATGGGATGAGGTGCGCGAACGTTGGGCACGCGTCTTTGCGAATACGAGCCGCGTGCGCGTGGCGTTGAGCGGAGTGCGCGTACGAGTGGAAGGAACTGTGGGTTGGGTGGCGTGCACGGTGCGGCTTACGACGGCTTTTGCGGAGGGTTTCGACGAGGCCGTGGTGCAAGCGACGAATATTTTCGTGTTGCGCGAAGGGAAGTGGCTGCTTGTGGTCCACCATGCGTCCGTGCTTCCCATTGCGCCGGAATCCGAATCGACAGTGCAGTAATTCGGCAAAGCCTTCCCACAAGCGCCGCGTGTCTTCGCCGCTAGGCGGTCGGCGGTCGCTGTGGTATCCTTTGGCGTCGTTCAACGCATTCACACCGGAAGGCGCGGCACCAAACGCAACGTCTCGTTCACATGCGAACAACGCACTGGCGGTGCTGTCCCCGGTCACCTATGAAGACGAGCTTTATTCCGAAACGGTAGGACGGAGCCCAGACCATGTCCACACCGGCACAAACGGCCAAGACGGCGACACTGAGCCTAGCTCATTCGCCTGACAGCGACGATGCCTTCATGTTTTATGCCCTAGCGACGGGTAAAGTCCGTCTGCCGGGCGTCAAATTCGATCACATTCTTTGCGATATCGAGACACTGAACAATGCGGCGCATCGGGAGGTTTACGATGTGACGGCGGTCAGCTTTTACGGATACTCGTTCGTCGCGGACAAATACGTGCTGCTCGATTGCGGCGCGAGCTTCGGCGAAGGTTACGGGCCGATCGTTGTTTCTTCGCATCCGCTCAAGAAAACGGATCTCGCGGGACGGAAGGTCGCGATCCCGGGAACGCGAACGACGTCTTATCTGGCGCTGAAGCTTTTTGAGCCAAACGTCGAGACGGTGACGATGCCGTTTGACAAGATTCTGGAGGCCGTGCAAGCGAAGGAAGTTGAAGCAGGGCTGCTCATTCACGAAGGGCAGCTGCTTTTCCCGCAAATTGGGCTGCATCGCGTGGTCGATCTAGGGCAGTGGTGGCAGGAGCAGACGTCGTTGCCGCTTCCACTTGGTGCAAACGCGATTCGGCGCAGCCTCGGGCCGGAGTTGGGGTATCAAGTGGCGCGCGTGATTCGAGACAGCGTCAGCTATGCGCTGGAGCATCGCGATGCGGCGCTGAATTACGCGCTGCAATTTGCGCGCGATATGGACCCTGTGCTCGCGGACAAGTTTGTGGGCATGTATGTGAACCGCTGGACGCTCGATTACGGCGACGAGGGACGCCGGGCTGTGCGCGAATTGCTGGCGCGCGGCGCTGCAATCGGCATGGTTCCTGCGAGCTTTGAAGTCGAGTTTCTTTCCGAAGCGGCTTAGTCCTATTGCATCCGCTTTACCATGAGTTTGAAGTGGTGCGTCTCTTTTGCCGCTGATTGCGCGCGCTCGCAGACCCTCCTATTGACGCGGAGTCTTTTTCCGTCGAGGATAGAATTCCCATTCGTAATTTTACTGAGGCATGAATGCAACGGGTCCTCTCGACGTACCGGTATGTAAGGCAATCGCTGAATGCTTCGCTGCTGGCGGAGATTTCGCGGGCGGGCATTAAGACCATCGAGATTTTTTGCGCGCAGCCGCATTTTAATTATGCGGAGCCTCAGGCTGTTCGCGAGTTAGCGGACTCGCTGGAAGAATACCGGCTCACGGTGCATTCGCTTCACGCGCCCACACAACGTGACCTGGCTCCTGGACGCGAAAGTGGCTTTCCTATCTCGATTTCCGACCCCGAGCGCGTGAGGCGCCTTGATGCGGTGGACGAAGTGAAACGCGCGCTGGAAGTGGCGGAGCGCATTCCTTTTCGCTATTTGATCCAGCACATTGGAAACAACCGGCAGGCTGCCGACGGCCGTTCGTTCGATGCGGCGTTCAATTCGCTCGAGCACCTGATGGTGTTTGCGAAGCATCGCGGCGTAACGATCACGGTGGAAAATACGCCGGGCGAATTCGGATCGGCAGCATCGCTGCACCAGTTCATCAAAGAGACGCACCTGAAAGATTTGCGGTTCTGCTTTGACGTTGGGCACGCGCATATCGAATCGGGCGTGGCGGCAAGCCTCGAAGCGATGCACGGACGGATTGTTACGACGCATCTGCACGACAACCACGGAGAGAAGGATGAGCATTTGCTTCCGGGCGAAGGCGGCATCGATTGGGATGCGGCATTAAAGACGCTGCGCGCGAATCCGGAGGAATTGCCGTTGGTACTCGAGCTGAAAGAAAAGGCGCCGGGAGATCCTTCGTTCGATAAAGTGTGCGAAGCGTTTGACAAACTCGAGGAAATGGCAGAAAAGGCCGCGGCGGATCGCTCGTGAGAGATCAATTTCCAGCAGGCTGCAGAAAAGCAGAAGCACGGCTTCTGGGGCCAAAGTCCCGCTCATACCGTTGCATCTACGGCAGGGCTGAAAGCCCCGCCCTTCCGGTGCGGCAATTCTTCTGCAAACTTCCGGGATTGATTCATACTGCCGATGAATTCTGAATCTTCGATTCCCATTATTTCCATCGAACAGGCCGGCGCAAACGCCGGAAGTGCCGTCACCATTCGCGGCTGGCTTTACAACCTGCGCGAATCAGGCAAATTGCTTTTTCCCATCTTTCGCGACGGCACAGGACTGATGCAAGGAGTCGTTTCGCTGAAGGAGAACCCGGCTGCGTTCGAGGCGCTGAAAGGATTGACGCAGGAATCGAGCGTGATTGTCACGGGCAAGATTCAGGCCGAGCCGCGGGCGCCGGGCGGTTACGAGATGCACGTCTCGGCGGCGGAAATCGTACAGCGCGTTGCGGAGGATGAGCCGTATCCGATTCAACTGAAGGAGCACGGCGTCGATTTTCTGCTGGATCGGCGACATTTGTGGATTCGAACGCCGCGACAGGCTGCGATTTTGCGCATTCGCGCGGAGGCAATTCGCGCCGCGCGCAATTTCATGGACGAGCAGGGATATGTGCTTACCGATGCGCCTGTGTTTACGCCGGCGGCTTGCGAGGGTACGACGACGCTCTTTGAAGTGAATTACATCGATGACCAGAAGGCGTATCTGACGCAATCGGGGCAGCTTTACGTGGAGGCGACGGCTGCGGCGCTCGGCAAGGTTTACACGTTTGGGCCGACGTTTCGTGCCGAAAAATCGAAGACGCGGCGGCATTTGACCGAATTCTGGATGCTCGAGCCCGAAGCTGCTTATTCGCATCTCGAAGACATGATGCAGCTTGGCGAAGGGCTCGTCAGCGCGATGGCGCAGTCGGTGGCGAAGAATCGTGCGAAGGAATTGGCCGTGCTCCAGCGGGACGCGGCGAAATTGGCGAAGATCGAGCCGCCGTTTCCGCGGATCACGTATGAAGAAGCGATCGATGTATTGCAGAAGGCGGGGAATCCGGCGAAGTTCGGCGATGATTTCGGCGGCGACGAGGAGACGATTATCTCGCGGCAGTTTGAAAAGCCGGTAATGATCCACCATTACCCTTCGGCGATGAAGGCGTTTTATATGGCAGAGGACCCGCAGAGGCCAGAGCTTGCGTTGAATTTCGACATGATCGCGCCAGAGGGTTATGGCGAAGTCATCGGCGGCGGCGAACGCCAGTCGAGCTACGAAACGCTCATCCGCCGGATTCATGAGAACAATCTGCCCGAAGAGGCGTTTCAGTGGTATCTCGATCTGCGCCGCTACGGCAGTGTGCCGCACGCGGGTTTTGGCCTAGGATTAGAACGCACGGTTGCATGGCTGTGCGGCACCGAGCACATTCGCGAAGTGATCCCCTTCCCACGGATGCTTTATCGCGTCTATCCTTAGGGTGTCCCTGCGTGCTCGCGGTCGCGCGAAGGGATCGCCAGAATGCCTGAAAAAATCCGCATCATCGGTGTGCCAATGGACCTGGGCGCGAGCCGCCGCGGCGTGGACATGGGCCCGTCCGCACTGCGCGTGGCGGGATTGCAGCCGAGACTGAAGCAGCTTGGACGACAGGTTGAAGACATCGGGAATATCCAAGTGCGCCAGCCAGAAGAGCAGCCGTACGGTGAGAAGAAGGCGCGATTTTTGGGCGAGATCGCCGAAACCTGCAAACTGCTGGCTGAGACCGTAAAGAAAACGTTGGATGAGGATCTTTTCCCGCTTGTGCTGGGAGGCGATCACTCGATCGCGGCCGGAACCGTCGCCGGCGCTGCAGCGCACTTTCAGAAGGAATCGAAGCGCATCGGCTTGATCTGGCTGGATGCGCACGGCGATATGAATACACCGGAGACTTCGCCCTCAGGCAACGTCCACGGCATGCCCCTCGCGGCAATCATGGGCAGTGGTCCGGCCGAATTGACGGGCCTCGCGGGCTTCGCGCCGATGGTTGAACCCCGGAGCGTGTCGCTGGTCGGCATTCGCGATTTGGACACAAAGGAACGGCGGTTCGCCAAGGAATCCGGTGTTCACGTCTTCACGATGCGCGATATCGACGAGCGCGGGATGCGCGAAGTGATGGCGGAGGCGCTGCGTTTTGCGGGAGACGATACAGCAGGAATCGCCGTGAGCCTCGATATGGATTTCGTGGATCCAGCTGATGCACCAGGCGTAGGAACGCCGGTGCGCGGCGGCGTGACATATCGCGAAGCGCACCTTGCGTTGGAGATGATTGCTGATACGCGCTCCATGGTTTCTTTCGAGCTGGTCGAGGTAAATCCTGTGATCGATCTGCACAATACGACGGCGACGCTCGGCGTAGAGCTGGTTCTCTCAGGACTGGGAAAGAAAATATTGTGATGGCGGTTTTTGTTGAAAATTCAGGCGTCATTTCGCAATCGGAGACAACCTTTCGATGAGTTCTCAAAAGCGGCTGCGCGTGGGTGTGCTTTTTGGCGGACGTTCGGGCGAGCATGAGGTTTCGCTTGCGTCGGCCGCGTCCGTGATTCGCGCTCTTGATCCGGAAAAATACGATGTGGTGCCGATTGGCATTACGAAAGACGGGCGCTGGCTTGTGGGCACCGGCGCGCACAAAATGCTGCCGGAAGTGTTGCGCACAGGCGAGCGTGTCTTTCTACCCCCTGATCCCACCGCCGCCACAATCGTTCCAGTCCAGCAGGGAGGAGGACGGCCCAGCATCACGGTGGACGTGGTTTTCCCCGTGCTGCACGGCACGTTTGGCGAAGACGGCACAATTCAGGGCTTTCTCGAACTTGCAGGACTTCCGTATGTCGGGCCAGGAGTGCTTTCGTCAGCCGTTGGCATGGACAAGGACGTGCAGAAGAGGCTTTTCGAGCAAGAAGGTCTGCCCGTTGTGCCTTATGTGGCGATCCGACGTTCCGATTGGGAGCGCGAGCCTGCAACTGTTGAGCGGCTTATAAAAAAGAAGTTTCGTTTTCCCATATTCGTGAAACCGGCGACGCTCGGGTCGTCTGTCGGGATGACGCGCGCGAAAGCGGCGAAAGATCTTGCGCCTGCCCTTAGTCTAGCAGCCGAATTTGCGATGAAGATTCTCGTCGAGCGCAATGTTGTCGGACGGGAGATTGAGGTTGCTGTGCTCGGCAACGACGAAGTGAAAGCTTCCATCCCCGGCGAAATCGTTCCGCATCGGGACTTTTATGATTACACCGCAAAATATCTTGAACAGGGCACGCGGCTCGTGATCCCGGCCCCGCTTACCAAGAAGCAGTCGGCGCAATTTCAAGAGTTGGCTGTCCGCGCGTTTCGCGCCATCGACGGTGCCGGTATGGCGCGCTGCGATTTTTTTCTCGAAAAGCGGTCGGGCAGGATTTTCATCAATGAGCTGAATACGATCCCAGGATTCACATCCATCAGTATGTATCCAAAACTATGGGAGGCATCCGGCCTGCCCTATTCGCAACTGATCGACCGGCTGATCGAACTGGCACTAGACTCTCATCGCGAGAAGATGCGGACCAAATATTCCATTGAGCTTCCGGCAGGTTCGGGCGGGGCCCTGGATTCCGGAAGCTAAGAACTGGAGCTTCTTGGACAATTGCGAGCACAAATCCCGGTGCGGTTTTTGTGAAACATCCTCTCCTTTACTTTCCTTTCATCGCATCTCTTAACTGCGAGATCCAGGTCTCGAGGACCGACTGATATGTCGGCTCAACATGCGTGAAGACGACGCCCATGCCTAGCATCGGTCGTCCGTATACGACTCTTGCCCGCGCTAAAAACTTCTCATCGTTGTGAACGATATTTATGTCGACGTTGCTCCCGATCGGCCACATTTGCTGCGTACTGATATGACAGCCGTAAGAGCTGAGGTCACTGATTACTTGTTTCAGTTGTGCAGAAGACTGCAAGTCCGTCAATTCGACCGCGGCAATCAAAGGATAGCGACGCGGGCGGGGACGCGGTGTTAGCGACAAGGTTCCTCCAAACCAAAGAACGGATATTGTGCGGCTTCGACAAGGAGCTAATGGAGTTGTCGGTTGACGCGGCGCATTCGAAGACTGTTACCATCGATGGGCTTTCACACAAAATCGCGCGGGCTGGTTTGGGCTGCGCTATCGAGGTAATGCCACACAAGAAGCAGACGCAGATATCAGGTGAAGACTCTAATTTCAAGCAAGGGGCCACCGGAGAACGCAAGCCTAAGCTTGTGAGCACCGCGGATTTGCGCGGTTCGAGTGTAGATTGGACTTGCCGTGACGATGCACTTTCGTGCAGATTACGCTGAATGGATACGATCGCTCCCAGCCCGGCGTTGCGACGATATTTTCCTGTTGCGCTGCTGATCGTCGCGGCGATTCTGATTTGGCAAGCGAGCGAGATTTGGGTCGCCGATTACCGGATGGAAACAGGCCGCCCCGCCGAGCTGACAAAGAGCGTCGCGCTCATTCCGGGAAACGCCGAGGCCTGGGACCGGCTCGGACGCTATTACTTGCTGAGTTTCGCTAATCCCGATGTGGCACAGGCGATCTCCGACTTTCAGCGTGCTGTGAAGGTCGATCCGCTTTCGGGAAATTACTGGTTGGATCTTGCCAGCGCCTACGACGCAAACGGCAATACGAATGAAGCGCAAGACGCGTACGCAGAGGCCCATAAGGTGTATCCGACGTCTGCGATCGTAGATTGGAATTACGGCAATTTTTTGCTGCGCGAGGGGAAGCAGGAGCAGGCCTACGAACAAATTCAACGCGCGGTGAGCGGTGACTCGAGCCTTTTGACTTTGGCCATGTCGCGCGTCTGGCATTCGAGCCGTGACGTGAATCAAATGCTCGATCACGTGATACCGGCGGATGTAGATTCCTACTTCACCGCGCTGGATTTCTTCTCCCGCCTCAACGAGGTCCCGCCGGGGCTTGCCGTGTGGCAAAGGCTGGTGGCGTTGAAGCAACCCATCGGTTTGGTGCGAACATACAACTTCTTTTTCATTTTGCTGCGTTCAGACGACAACCAAGATGCACTTCGTGTTTGGAACGATGCCGTGGCCGCTGCGGGCGAGCCGGGGCTAGCGGTGCAGGGTGAGTCGCTCGTCTCAGATGGCCGTTTCGAGAACGCTTTTCCGAACGGCGGACTCGGCTGGACGTGGCAGACTGAGCTGGGAGCAGCAATCGATTTTGACGATTCCACGCCAAACGGAAAGGGAAGGTCCGTGCGATTGGATTTCAATGGCGGCGTCAACGCAAATATCCGGCAGCCGTTTCAATATGTTGCCGTCGAGCCGGGACGCACATACCACTTCCACGCAGCGATACGCACATCTGAAATTTCGACCGAA
This sequence comes from Candidatus Acidiferrales bacterium, assembly GCA_035275865.1. Lineage (GTDB taxonomy): Bacteria > Acidobacteriota > Terriglobia > Acidiferrales > UBA7541 > Palsa-295. The sequence goes on from DATEME010000443.1 coordinate 8,201, forward strand.
AGCGGCATGCGCTTTTTGGTTGACGACCCGTTTCACGGAGGCATGAATCTGCAGAGCCCGAATCTTACCGGCACGCATCGTTGGACCAACGTGGATTTTGACGTCGCGACGACGCCGAGAACACATTTTCTTGTGATCGAATTGTTCAGGGATCCGAGCAAGCGTTTTGACAACAAGCTGAGCGGCTCGGTGTGGGTTGCCGATGTGTCGCTTGAGCCGGCGGAGGGCGGAACGGGCCCTACACAATGAAAGCGCTTGGCGTAGGGTTATGCGTTCTCATTACGTTTAGTGTGGCTTCGTTTGGAGCTGTGGAGGTCTGGTCCGAATCGGTAGTGGAAATCGGGACGGCAGTTCTACTAGTTCTTTGGGCGTGCCTGGCGCTTTTGAAGCCGACCGTGGAGGTGCGCTGGAACCCACTGAACTGGCCGATTCTGGGATTTTGCGCGGTCGGCGCGGTGCAGCTACTGTTTCACGCCACCGCGTATCCGTTTCTGACGCGAACGGAACTACTACGCGCCGTCACGTGCTGGGCGTTCTTCTTTCTCGCGGCTCAAGCGTTTCAAAACCGCGCGGACTTCTACGGGCTCGCGTGGTTCCTTATACTCCTGAGTTTTGCGGCGTCTCTACTTGGGATCATCCAGTACTTCACCTCAAACGACCGGATTTATTGGGTGCAGCAAATTACCGCCGGCGTCAAGCCATTCGGGCCTTTCGTGAACCGCAATCACTTTGCGGGTTTTGTCGAGCTGACGCTGCCCACGGGGTTGGCGCTCCTGATGCTGCGCGGCATCCGCCGCGAGCAGGTGCCGCTGATGATCCTTCTGACGCTCGTTCCCATCAGCGCGGTGGTGCTTGCAAGTTCGCGCGCGGGGATCATCTGCGTCGGGCTCGAGGTTTGCGGATTAGCGGCGTTTCGATTGGGCCGGAAGCGCGCGGAAAGAGTACGGGTCGCGCCGGTGGTGGTCGCCGTTGCGGCGGGCGTCATCCTGATCGGCTGGATCGGCGTGGGACATGCCGTGGAGCGGTTTCTGCCCAGCTATAACACCAGTATGTCGATGGGCAAGCGGGTTTCGATGACGCGTGGAGCGCTTCGCATTTTTCTGGCTCATCCGGTCTCAGGCGCCGGCCTGGGAACGACGATTGCCGTGTATCCGCCGTACGAGACGATGTACGACGGGAAGGTCGTCGACCATGTTCATGACGATTACGCCGAGGCTTTGGCGGAGACCGGATTACTCGGAGGCGCGTGCGGAGTGTTTTTCTTGATTTTGTTATTCTGGGGAGTTGCTCGGCGCCTGACGACGGAGCAGGGGCACTTCTCGCATGCGCTTCACGCGGGCGCCATCGCGGCCGCCGGAGGCCTATTGCTTCATAGTTTTGTAGATTTCAACTTACACATTCTTTCAAATGCTCTTCTATTTTTGTTGCAGACGTTTGTGGCGACTGCCCCAGCGTTCCCGGCTAACAAAACATTCCGCTCGCGAATCGACGCGAGACCTCGAATAGCCGTCCAGATGCCGTCGGCGTAAATATAAAGAAACCAATACATTAAGACCCTCGGATACAGAGTTCCAGGTATGTTGCCTACTGGGGAACGCCTGTTTGCAGTACAGACAACCCTTGGTTGACACTTACGGACAGACTACGACATATTGAATTGGGGTCACTCTCTCTCAATGGTTTTCACAGTCCGACGGGAATCGGACTGGCTCGGGTTGTTTTTTGTTTGCGTCATTGCGATCACGGTTGCCGCCGGGACGCTGGCGGCGCAGAGCCAGGACGAGACTACACCGCAAGAGACAAACGAAAAGATTCAGCAGCTCGCGGCACTCGCGCGAACTACGAATACGGACCCGCCCGTCGGTGCGGGCGATTTATTGCATATCGACGTCTTCGATGTGCCTGAACTTTCCCGCGACGCGCGTGTTACAGACTCTGGAGTAATCAGTTTCCCGCTGGTGCCCGAGCCCATTCCAGCCTCCGGGCTTACTACGTTTCAACTAGAACATAAAATTGAGCAGGTGCTCTCCGCGGACGGGTTGGTTTCTCATCCGCAGGTTTCCGTTTTCGTAAAAGAGCAGGCGAGCCAGCCGGTGACGATCGTGGGGGCTGTAGGTCATCCGACGGTGATGCAGATCGTAAGGCCGACGAGTCTGCTCGAGGCGCTGGCGAGCGCCGGCGGCGTTGCCGACGACGCAGGCAGCATGATTCTCATCACGAGGCCCGCTCCAGCAGCGGAGCACGTTCAACCGGTCAGCGCAAAAGACGTGAACAGCCAGGATCCGCTCCCGGACCCTGAAGCGAAAACGATCAAGATCTCGCTGTACGAGCTACTGGATTCCGGTAACAGCGATTACAACATCCAGGTGCGCGGGGGAGACATTGTCAGCGTACCGCGAGCAGGCGTCGTTTACGTACTCGGGTTCGGCGTGTCTCAACAGGGTGAATATGTGCTCCAGGCGCGTGGTGAACAGGTTACGGCTCTCAAGGCGGTTGCTTTGGCGCACGGGCTGACAAGCTTCGCAAAGGCGGATGACTCCGTGATCATGCGCACAGATCCGAAAACCGGGAAGCGCATCGAAATTCACGTGCATTTGAAAAAAATTCAGAACCACAAAGCGGATGATGTTCCGCTGCTTTCCAACGACATTTTGTATGTGCCTGACAGTAAGGGAAAGAAGGCCCTGGCGCGCGGCACGGAAGCTGCTATAGGCATCGGTACAAGCGTGGCGATTTACCACGTTGCGTATTAGAAACACGTTCCCATTACACAGGCTCAAGGAAAAACGGACCGATAGATGGAAGAAGCAACGAGATTCGCCCTTCGTGAACGCAAAGCCAGTGAGGCGTTGACCATTCTGCCGTCGCCGGCGGTTTCCTGGGAGCAGGCGCCGCGTGAGCCTCATCTGCTCGATTACCTGATTATTCTCCGCAAACATCAGTGGCTGATCCTCACGTTTGCGCTCACGGTTGTAACGTTAGTTACAATCGCCAGCTTCAAAAGCAAACCCGTCTACGAGGCGAGTGCGCGCGTCGAAGTGGACCGGAATGCGCAGAGTGTTCTCCCGTTCCAAAGTACGAACGACTACTACCAGTACATGGACGAGGAAGACTACATCGAAACCCAGACGAAGATCCTGCAGAGCGAGACGTTGGCGTTGCAGACGATCAAGTCTCTGAATCTCGGCCAATATCCTGAGTTCGGCGGCACGGGGACGCCGGATTTTTCGCAAGGCACCAGTGAAAATCGGCCGGCGATTCTGGGTGCATTTCTGGCGCGACTCAGTGTGAAGCGCGTGCCGAATACTACGCTGATCGAAGTCGGTTTTACCGCTCAGGACCCACAGCTGGCGGCGAGAGTCGTCAACGCGCACTTGATGAACTACAAAGAGACTGATTTCCGCAGTAGCCAGATGGCGATTCAGGATGCGTCGGACTGGCTCTCCCAGGAGCTCGACGATCTGCGCGTCAAAATGCAGAATGCGGAGGACGCGCGAGTCGCCTACGAGCGCCAGAACCAGATCTGGCAGATTGGCGACAATCAACAACAGAACATCACAACACAGAAGCTCGCCGATCTGAGCAAGACCGTAACTGACGCGCAAACGGATCTTGCCCAGAAAGAAGCGATGTATCACATGGCGACCTCGGGCGATGTAGACGCCATGCCTGCCGCGCAGGCAAACCCCGTGATCCAAGGACTCCTCAAGCAGAAGAGTGACTTGGAATCACAGCATGCCTCGGCGCTGACGGTATACGGCCCGAACTATCCGAAGGTTCAGCAAATTGCGGAACAGCAAAAGGAAGTCGAAAAACAACTCGACGATGCGCGCAGAGTTGTGGCCGATACGGCTGAGCACGAATACAACACGGCGCAGAATCGGCTGTCGATTCTCGAGGCGAATCTGGAGCAGCAGAAAGCGCAAGCCAATATTGAGGCGGAGAAGCTCGTCCAATACAGCATTCTGCAAAACGATGCAAATGCGACGAAACAGCTCTACGACGGTCTGAACCAGAAGCTGAAGGAAGCACAGATCGAAGCGGGCCTCAAGTCGAGCAACATTCGCATCGTCGATCAGGCACTTGTGCCGACGTCGCCCTCGGGGCCCCAGAGGACGCGCAACATCCTCTTGGCGCTGCTGGTCGGATTGGTCGGGGGCGTCGGGCTCGCTATATTCCGCGAATACCTTGACAATACAGTTAAGTCGCCGGACGACATCGAGAGGCTGACGGGTCTGCCTTCGCTCGCTGTTGTACCGAGTCTACCGAACCTCGTCGGGCACGCCGGGAAATTGGCGCGTCTTGCGGGTGATTCGGCTGATGTGGCGTCCACAGGATCGCGCGTAGAGCTTTTGGCGTACGTTCAACCAAAATCTCAGATTTCCGAAGCGTTCCGCGCTCTCCGGACCTCGCTGCTGCTCTCTCAGGCGGAGCATCCACCGCAGGTAATTCTGGTGACGAGCGCGCTGCCACGCGAAGGCAAGACGACTGCCGCCGTGAATCTTGCGGTTACGCTTGCGCAACTTGGCGACCGAACTCTACTGGTCGATTGCGACCTCCGCAAGCCTGGCGTTCGACGCGCTCTCAATTTGACGGGAAGCCGCGACGTGGGATTGAGTTCCTATCTTGCTGGCGTCTGCTCGCTGGAGGATGTCAGTGTGCCGCATCCGACGATCACAAATCTTTCGGCGTTGACCACCGGGCCCGTTCCGCCGAGTCCGGCTGATCTGCTGTCGTCGCATCGTATGCGGGACGGCGTCGCGGAACTGCGCCGTCGCTTTAAGTTTATTGTGCTTGACTCACCACCGATTATGGCGGCCACCGATGCCGTGATCATCTCCGCGCTTACCGACGGCGTGCTGCTCGTGGTGCGGAGTGGAGAGACACCGAAGGAAGCGTTCACGCGGACGCGGGATCTGCTCGCCGCCGTGAAGGGACGGTTGCTGGGCGTTATTTTGAATGGCGTTGATTCGAGCGCGCCGGATTATTACTACTCGTATCGCTATTACCCATACGCTTATGGATACGGTTACGGGGAAGATGTCGCCAGAAGTGCGCCAATTCCCATGGGTTCCGACAAGGACAACCTCTCAACCTAGGAGACAATCGTGCGCTATCTCATTACAGGCGGTGCTGGTTTCATCGGTTCACATCTGGCGGAGGCGCTCTTGGGGCGCGGCGATCGCGTGTTCATCATCGATGACCTATCGACGGGCTGCGTGGACAACATTCGGCACATCAAAGGACACGATCGTTTCCACTATTCATTCGATTCCATCAAGAACAAACACTTGCTCGCGGAGTTGGTGGACGAATCTGACGTCATATTCCATTTTGCTGCCGCAGTGGGAGTTCGCCTGATTGTGGAAAGTCCGGTACGTACGATCGAAACGAACGTTTACGGAACGCAGTTGGTTCTCGATGCGGCATCGAAGAAAAAGAAACTCGTTGTGACTGCCTCGACGTCGGAGGTTTACGGAAAGAGTGAAAAGATTCCCTTTCATGAGGATGCGGATCTTGTTCTTGGTCCGACGACAAAGGGCCGCTGGAGCTATGCCGCTTCCAAGGCGCTCGACGAATTTCTAGCTCTGTCCTATTGGAAGGAAAAGGATCAACCTGTGATTGTGGTGCGGTTTTTCAACACGGTGGGGCCGCGCCAGACCGGTCGCTATGGAATGGTCTTGCCGAATTTCGTAAGACAGGCGCTCGACGACGCGCCAATCACGATTTATGGCAGCGGACAACAATCACGTTGCTTCTGCCATGTTCACGATACTGTGGAAGCCTTGCTGCGCCTGACGGCGAACGAACGAGCCATCGGAGAGGTCGTCAACATCGGAACCGACCAGGAAATTTCGATCGAAGGACTGGCGCATTTGGTGAAACAGCGGACGAAGAGCAATTCGAAACTGGAATACGTCCCCTACGACCGCGCCTATGAGCCGGGTTTTGAGGACATGCTGCGCAGGATGCCGTCGCTTCAAAAACTTGAATCATTGACAGGCTTTCGACCGTCTATTGCGCTCGCCACGATCGTCGACGATGTAACAGAGCATTTCCGGTCGAAGAGCGTTGCGGAATTTATTCCTGCCGCAGAGAGCCCGTCCGCTGCGGTGACGCTTTCTTGATGCAGTTCCTGTCTTGCAGATGTGCCCGCCGGTTGGTGAGTGATATCGGTTGGGCACGCATTCAAAAAGTCCCGGCTCTTTAGCGTATCCTTATGCTGAGGCTTAAGAACATCATGAGTACGTCTGAGAGCGAACGCGAGGAAACCCTCGTTCGTGCGCAGAATTCCGGCGAATCGCTTCCGCGTGCGAATGAGGGCTCGAGACGAAAGACGGTCACGAGCCTAACCGTCGTTGTCCCAGCCTATAACGAACGATATCTTGTGGAGACGAGCCTGCGCAGGCTGCAGGTGTTGGCGGAATCGGCGCTTCTTGAGCGAATCAAGATTGTCGTTGTCGATGATGGTTCATCCGACGGTACCACCGAGGTTTTAGCGCGTTTTCGCGCGACGCTTGAGGGTGAGGAAATCGATCCAAAGCTTTCATGGGTCTGGGAGCGCCACAAGAAGAACAGCGGCAAAGGCGCGGCGATTCGAACCGGGCTGGAACACGCCGATACAGAGCTTGTTGTAATTCACGACGCCGACCTCGAATATCATCCGGGTGACCTGCTGCCGATGGTTGAGTTGTTTTTGTCCGAGGAAGCAGATGCAGTTTTCGGTTCGCGGTTTATGTCGGGCGGATACAAACGCGCCTTGTTCTTCCGACATGCCCTCGGAAATAAACTTCTCACGTTCCTATGCGACCTTGTCTGCGATTTGAATCTTACAGACATGGAAACCTGCTACAAAATGGTGCGGACCGATCTGCTGAAGAGTATTCCGCTCGAAAGCGCTACGTTCGATGTCGAACCAGAGCTGGCAATCAAGCTCGCCAAGCGCGGTAGTCGCATCTTCGAAGTGCCGATCAGCTATTCGGGCAGAACGTATGCCGAAGGAAAGAAGATCGGTTGGAAGGACGGCGCGCGAGCCTTGTGGGCGATCTTGCACTATGCCTTTTCGGATCGCATTTACAAGATGGACGAGCATGGCGGCGAAATATTGGAACGGATGAACCGGGCGCCTCGATTTAACCGCTGGATGGCCGATGTAGTCGCGCCACATTTAGGCGATCGGGTGCTGGAAATTGGTGCAGGCCGCGGAAATATGTCCCTTCAATTCATGCCGCGCTCGGTCTACTGGGCGACGGACGTTAATCCGCTTTATCTCGAGTATCTGCTCACGCTGCGGCCAACGCGTCCTTACATGCGCGTGGCCTACACGGACGCGGAAAAGTTCGAAAGTTACCCGCAGGGGCAAGGTTTCGATTCCGTCGTTTGCCTTAATGTGATCGAGCATGTTCCGGATGACGTGGGTGCCCTTCGCAACATTTGGAATGCACTCGAGCCCGATGGATGTGCCATCGTGTTAGTTCCTTATGGCCCAAAGCTGTTTGGAACGCTCGATGAAGTGCTCGGGCATTGCCGTCGCTACACAATCGAACAGCTGACCCTCGTTGCCAGGCAGGCCGGGTTCCGTATCGACGGAATCATCAAATTCAACCGGCCCGGTTCGCCGGCGTGGTGGCTCAACGGCCAGATTTTGCGGAGAAAAACATTCGGGCTCGCACAAATTCGCATGCTGAACGTTCTTACACCGATCTTTCGCAGGGTGGACCGATTGCTGCCGTTCCCGCCGCTTTCGCTGATCGCTGTGCTGCGAAAAGACGGCGGGGCGCCCTCGTTTAAGCAGGAGAGTAATTGAAGTGGCTGGGTGGAATCGTGCGGAATCTGAGCAAATACGAGAAGATTCTGATCCTGATCTTCCTGTTGACACTGCCCTTTGTGAATCCATGGGTACGGGGAGACGGGGTGGGATATTATGCGTTTGCCCGTGCGCCACTCATTCAACGCAATCTTGATTTCCGAAACGATTGGATACACGCCAACACGAGTTTCCGCATGGGTCGATTTGATCTGAGCGGAGATTCCTACACGATTGACCCCAACCAATTCACGTCAACCGGCCATCTCGATAACCATTTTTCGGTCGGTCCGGCAATTCTCTGGATGCCTTTTCTCTCGGTTGCGCACGGATTTGTAACGAGTGCGGACACACTCGGGGCGCGCATTCCGGAAAATGGTTTCTCAAAACCGTATCTTGTGGCAATGGCGCTTGGAACGGCATTTTATGGATTTGCGGCGCTGTGGGTCTCGTTTCGGCTAGCGCGAAAGTTGGTGTCGGAAGAATGGGCATTTGCAGGAACATTAGGGATTTGGTTCGCGAGTTCTTTGCCAGTCTACATGTACTTCAACCCGTCGTGGTCACATGCCCAGTCTGCGTTTGTAGTGGCGCTATTTCTCTGGTATTGGCTGCGCACGCTTGAGAGCCGGAGCGTTTCGCAATGGCTCGTGTTGGGATTGATGGGTGGCATCATGATGGACGTTTACTACATCAACTGCGTCCTGGTGGTGCTGCCGGTGGCTGAGTCGATGGCGGTCTATGTTGCGGCGTTGAGGCGGCGCTCCGCGTCGCAGGCTGCTCAAATGCTTACTCATGACGCGGTGTTTTCAGGGGCGTTGGTTCTTGCTTTTTTACCTACCTTGATCACCAAGAAAATCATTTATGGCAGCTTTTTGAATTTCGGGTACACGGAGCATTGGTATTGGAACTCGCCGGCATTTTTCAAGGTGGCTTTCTCGTCCGACCATGGCTTCCTGACGTGGACGCCCGTGTTGATCCTGTCGCTAATCGGGCTGGTGGTACTTACCTTGAAAGAGCGCAAGATCGCGTTTAGCTTGCTAAGCGTCTTTATTCTATATGTTTACGCGATGGGATGTTACGAGGATTGGGACGGGATTTCGTCGTTTGGGAACAGATTTTTTGTTTCGCTAACACCGATATTTGTGATTGGCCTTGCAGCATTTTTTGCGTGGCTTGCAGGGGCATTTGAGCAGCGCAAGGCCGCATGCATTGCGGGAACGGTGACGGCGACGCTGATTGCCGTGAATTTTGGGGTGATGTTTCAGTGGGGGATGCATTTAATTCCCCCACGCGGTCCGATCTCCTATCGAGAAGCGGCGTATAACGAAGTTGCGGTTGTGCCGGGAATGGCTGCCGAGATGGTCAAGGATTATCTCACCGGGCGCGGTGCGCTGATGAAACGGATTGAGCAGGAAGACGTGAAGCACCTTAAGTTGAAAGAAGCGAGCGACTTACCGTGAGTGAGATGACCGCAATTCGCGCCGAGGCGCCAGCGCTGACCGAAGAAGTGCCCGTATTGCGAATTGCGCCTGCGGGGCGATGGTGGGCGCTGCCGCTCGATGAGTTGTGGGAATACCGAGAACTGATTTACTTCTTCATCTGGCGCGACATCAAGGTCCGCTACAAGCAAACCGCGATCGGCGCGGCGTGGGCCGTGATTCAACCGCTGGCCACAATGCTTTTGTTTACATTGGTTTTCGGGAAACTGGCGCACATTCCTTCGGACGGGCTGCCTTACGCCGTGTTTTACTATGCGGCGCTGCTGCCGTGGAATTATTTTGCGACGGCGCTGCAAAAGACGAGTTTGATCGTTGTAAGCAATCAGCACATTTTGACGAAAGTATATTTCCCGCGGCTCACGCTGCCGCTTTTTTCTGTTTTCACGGGCCTGGTGGACTTCGCTATTTCCTTTGTTATGTTTGCGGTACTGCTGGCGTGGTATCACATTGCGCCGACCAGGAACGTCGTGTGGTTTCCGGTGTTTCTGCTTATGGCTGTGCTCACGGCGCTCGGAGTGGGGCTGTGGCTTGCGGCGCTGAATGCGCTGTATCGCGATGTGGCGCAGATTCTGCCATTCCTGATGCAGTTCTGGATGTTCGGTTCGCCGGTGGTGTATTCAAGTTCGATGGTGCCGGCTAAGTGGCGCTGGCTGTATGGGTTAAACCCGATGACAGGCGTGATCGAGGGATTCCGGTGGTCTTTGGCGGGCAAGGGAACTGCACCGGGGACCCTGTTTGCAGTGTCGGCAGCTATTGTGATTGCGATACTTATCAGCGGGCTGGCGTTCTTTCAGAAGATGGAGACGGAGATCGCGGATCGCACTTAACTGCAGCATCTGCGACAGGGGCTTTGACGCAAAAAGCTCAAATTAGCGCGTTAAAAGGGCGATAAAGGGACAAATTTGGCGGGATTGGCGACGTAAAAAGTGGAAAGAAGAGGGATCCTTTCCGTCACGGCGGACCTACGCCACTTCGTTCAGGATGACGGCTTCAGGGGTGCGATGGGAACGCCGGTACGGAGACCGGCGCTCCCGGGAAGTCAGTTGATGGCGGCGAGTGGTTGCGAACGCTTCAGTTCGAAACGCTTGCCGAGGAACAGAAGGCCCACGAGGCCGATGCCGAGCAGGAGAAGAGAGCTGGGCTCGGGGGTAGCAACTGCGGTGAGTGAGACGTTCCCGAAGTCGGCCTGGGGACCTGCGTCAGCCAAGAAGATGGTGACGTCGCCCGTGACGTTGGAACCGGTGTTGAAACTGATGGTTTCAGGAGCGAATGTGCCGGGAGTAATTAGCCCGTTATTCGACCATTCGGCGAGGCCAGTTGATCCTGATTCGAGGCCAAAGCTGTAGTCAGTGGTTAATTTATCGAGGCGATTACCAACATACACGGTAAGCGTATAGGTCGTGTTCGCTAAAAGGACGCCGACATCCTGGGTGAGCTCGCCGCCGTTGATGTAGGCGACAGTCGTTTCGCCAGGGGGCAGTGACGTATAGTAGCTCGGGCCTGGTTGAAAGGAACCTTCGCCGCCAGTACCCGAGTACGCCCAACCTGGGATCGGGCCGTTGTTGTCGAGGCAACCGATCCCGCAAGACGTGAGAGGCGAGCCGATCTGGGAGAAGTCCGCGTTTACGACGGGCACTGAGTCCGCTTTTGCCGGGCTAACTGCGAATAGAGAAACTAATGCAAGCACACAAAGAATGACCGGGGACTTCGAGAGCATGCGCCAATCCTCCGACTGCAAATTCCTCAGAGTGACCGGCGAGCCTGTGCAGAGACCAAGAGCGATGTTGCCGGGCACCGATAGTACTGCAGTTTGATTTCCATTTTGGCGCTGTGACGGGAATCACAAAATTGTTGACAGGGATGGGGTTAACGCCGCAATCGAGTACATGGAAAGACACTATGTGACATATTTTGCGCATTTGGCGGAAGAGAATTTCCTCAGAGCTGCACTGAGCATCGCTTGCGGAAAGTGTGTATTTCGATACAGGGCCAGATTGTGTTAACCACTTGATGCTATTGTGGTTAGAACGCGGTGACCAGTGCGAAAGCAAAGCGAGGCATCACGGCAGAGGACGCCGAGGCGCAGAGGAAGGCAAGGGCAAGAGGGATCCTTTCCGCCACGGCGGACCTGCGCCACTTCGTTCAGGACTATTTACAATGAGTGAGGCGGTAATCCAAGTTGAGAATCTGGGCAAACAGTTTCATGTCGGGAAACTGAAGGCTGGGACTACGCTGCGCGATGCACTGACGAATGCCGTGAAAGCACCCTTCCAGCGCCGGGCGGCTGGTGAGGATACGACTCTTTGGGCGTTGCGGGGCGTGTCATTTGAAGTGAAGCAGGGTGAAGTGGTCGGATTGATCGGACGGAATGGGGCCGGCAAGAGCACGCTGCTGAAACTGCTGGCGCGGATCACGCGACCGACGGTGGGCTGGGCAGAAGTTAAGGGACGAATCGGAAGTCTGCTTGAGGTCGGGACCGGCTTTCATCCGGAACTGAGTGGACGAGAGAATGTGTTCCTGAGCGGTGCGATATTGGGGATGAAGAAGGCGGAGATTCAGAGGAAGTTCGATGAGATCGTGGCGTTTTCGGAAGTCGAACGGTTTCTCGACACACCGCTGAAGCACTATAGCTCCGGGATGCAGATGCGGTTGGCCTTTGCTGTCGCAGCGCATCTTGAGCCCGAGATTTTGCTCGTAGATGAAGTGTTGGCCGTTGGCGACGTGGCGTTTCAAACGAAATGTTTGGGAAAGATGAGGGAGGTCGCACGGCATGGGCGAACTATCCTCTTTGTCAGTCATAATCCGAACGCGGTTGCGTCGCTATGCAGCGCTGCGATTCTTCTGGAGGGAGGATTACTTTCGCTTTATTCCTCAAGCGTTAGCGACGTATTACGCCGATACAGTAATCAAGCAGGTTTGGCCGATGTGGTCGATCTGAGAGGGCATCCCAATCGGCTGTCGCCGACGAGCGTTTTCGAGGAGATTTCCTTCAGAGACTTGGGTGGTGCGCCGTGTTGCTCGTTCTTGCCGGGCGAGCGAGTATCCGTGTTCCTGAAGGTTCGGCCATTCGCGAAGGTTCGGGGTCCCCGAATCAGCATAGGTTTTACGAACGCTCGCGGCGAGCGCGCCTTCGCCTTGGGCACTCATATTGGGGGAACACTGATCTCCGACGTCGAGGGTCCAAAGACAGTGCGTGTTAGGTTTTTAATTCCTCCATTGGTTCCCGGGCAGTATACGCTCGATATCGGTTTTTATGACTGGTTAGTCTCGCCGCTCGATGAAATTATCGGAGCTGTGGCGATCGACGTACGTAGAGACGAGAGCATACTTATGTCGGATCCCTATGGCCCTCATGTTGGCCACATTCTGGTGCGGTCGGAGTGGGATTGGGTCGAAGAGCCGGTGGAGATGGTATATGAGTGAGGCTTCAGCGGTCTTGCCCGAAGGCCTGCAGTTGGATTACGGACGGAGCTATTACGACGAGTACGGACGGCTGGGGCCGTGCGCGTATGTGCGAGAAAACCCGCACTGGTTGCGTTTTTTTGGGCATGCCGCCGATGAGATCGTGAGATTGTTGGACCCACATTCTGTCTTAGATGTCGGGTGTGCCAAGGGTTTTTTTGTGGAGTGCCTTCGCGATCGGGGGGTTGAAGCCTACGGTTGTGATGTGTCCGAGTACGCGGTTAGCCAGGTCAGGACTGACATCAGACCATACTGCTGGGTTGGGTCGGCAACGGACTCCATTGCGAGGCAGTACGATCTTATAACGTGCGTGGAAGTCTGCGAGCACCTGGCTGAGGCAGATGCCGTTGCGGCTGTGAGGCAGATGACGTTGCATTCGGATACGGTGCTATTTTCTTCAACGCCGAGCGATTTCGCTGAGCCGACCCATGTTAATGTGCGCCCGGTGATAGATTGGCTTCGACTTTTTGCCGAATTCTCGTTTGCCCCTGACGAAGACTTTGATTCGTCTTTTCTCTCGCCACAGGCGATTCTTTTCCGCCGGACGGACAGGCGCCCGGCAGATCGTGATCTGTGCCGATTCGCGAGCGACAGGAACCGCGAAATAGCGGTTTCCGACCTTAAGTACGATGCTGGATTGCGGAATCAGCTTGAGTCGATCTTGAATTCTCGCTCGTGGCGTCTTCTTTGTAAATATCGTGCGCTTCGGTTTCGTGTGAAACACGCTGCCGCTCGCCTGCTGGAACATTTTAGATGCCGTCATTCATATTCGTGCTGGATGCGACGCCGCGAGCAACGACAACGACGGACGCCTCCCGCGACCTCTACGGCTTCGTTCGCTTATTCCCCCTTGATTAGCATTTTGATGCCCACCTACAACACGCCGATCGAGGTCTTAGATTTAGCGATCGCCTCGGTTGTGAGGCAGCGATATAGAAACTGGGAGCTTTGTGTCTGTGATGACGGGAGTAGTCTGCCTGCGGTTGCAGAGAGACTCGATGATTGGCGAAAGGCCGATTCCCGGATTAGGGTAGCGTACTCGGAGAGAAATGAAGGGATAAGCGGGGCATCGAATCGGGCTTTGCGCATGGCGAAAGGGGAATTCGTGGGCCTGTTGGACCACGACGACGAGCTAACACCGGATGCGCTTCTCGAGGTGGTGAGTCACCTCCAAAGATGGCCCAACGCCGACATGGTATATAGCGACGAGGATAGGCTCGACTTGAGCGGGAGACGGACGCAGCCTTTCCTAAAGCCGGATTGGTCGCCAGAGAATTTACTCTGCATGATGTACACCTGCCATTTTGGCGTCTACAGGAAGCGGGTCCTTGACGAGATCGGCGGGTTCCGACTGGGGTTTGAGGGCGCGCAGGATTACGACCTTGTTCTTCGTCTTGCGGAGAGGACTCAAAACATCCACCACATTCCCAAAATCCTCTATCACTGGCGGATGCTGCCTACATCGATGGCTGCACAGGGAGCCAATGCTAAGCCCTATGCCTTTCGCGCAGCAAGGAAGGCTTTGAACGAACACTTTGTGCGGCGAGGTATATCCGCGGAGGCCGCTCCGGGGAAATGGGCTGGGTTGTATCGTGTCCGGTTCAAGCTTGATGGATCGGATCGTGTTTCAATTATCCTTCCGGTCGCAGGCGATTTGGGCAAGGTCTTAACAACCGTCAGTAATATTCGCGAGCGAACAGCGTATTCGAATTATGAGGTTGTTGTTGTGCCGTGCGTTGCGCTCTCTCCGGAGCAACGGCAAATTCTCTTGTCTATGTCGTGCAGAATCGTTGGCGGCCCTGAAGCCGGGGGCCCTATTGGCTTGACAAATTTAGGGGTCTCGAAGGCAGAGGGCGATTTCGTGTTGCTGCTTACTGACGGCGCGATCGAAATCGCTTTTCGTGGGTGGCTGGATTCCATGCTTGGTTTTTGCGGCATGAAGGATGTGGGGGGCGTTGGTGCAAAATTGCTTGCCAGTGATCGGCGGATTCAACATGTTGGCATTGTGCTTGGTCTGGGCGGACTTGCGGGGTACCCACTTCGCGGGATGCATCAGGCGCCTGAGCACTGCCCGGGTCCGGACCCGACATTTCTGATACGGAACTGCTCAGCTGTGAGTTCAGCTTGCATGATGGTCCGCAAACACGTCTTTCAAGCGGTGAGGGGTTTCGATGAGCGTCTTGGTTTTGGCTACGCGGATGTCGATTTGTGTATGAGAATCCGAGACGCTGGATACCGGATTGTTTGGACACCGGATGCTGAGCTCATCGTGGACGGTTCTCTTGCGGCCATGACCAATGATGGTGCAGGCGCGGAATACTTGAGACGCAAGTGGCAGCGCGTTTCGCAAGAGGACCCATACTACAACCCGAATTTAACCCTCCAGCACGAAGACCTGGGATTTCGGGCGTGAGTGTTATGAGACTGGGGTGTCGAACAGATAGCTGGGGGTGTGCAAGTCGACTATGCGTGCGATAGCGTTTCATTTGCCGCAGTTTCATCCGATACCTGAGAATGATGAGTGGTGGGGGAAGGGATTTACGGAGTGGATGAACGTGGCGCGTGCGAAGCCGCGTTTGCCAGGGCAATATCAGCCGCATCTGCCAGCGGATTTGGGCTTCTACGATTTGAGATTACCAGAGGCGCGGGCTGCACAGGCCGAGCTTGCGGCACAGTATGGAATTCACGGATTCTGTTACTACCACTATTGGTTTCACGGCCGGCAGGTTCTTGAGCGGCCAGTCAACGAAATTCTGCGGACTGGCGAACCGGATTTTCCG
>DATEME010000444.1:0-9603 GCA_035275865.1 Candidatus Acidiferrales bacterium
CTCGACGGATTCGTTCATTTCCGCGGCGAGCTTCCAGGAGACGACCCGCGTCCTCACCGAGGCGGCGATCTCCGGAAAGGTCGATTATCTGCGCGGCCTGAAGGAAAACGTCATCATGGGCCGTCTGATACCGGCGGGCACGGGCCTCGAGCGCTACCGGAACATTCAGCTCCTCACCGAGATTCCGAAGGAGGAGCCAATGCCGGAAGAGCCCGAGCTCACGCCCGAAGAAGCGGCTGCGCTGGACTTCCTGCGGAAGGATACGGACGCCGTCGCCGAAGGCTAATCGGCTGCTTCAAAATTGACGAAAAGAGGGCGCACTTGCTGCGCCTTCTTTTTTTTGCCTCATGTACTGACGGCCATGTTATGGCTGTTGAACGATAGGAAGCCCCGCTGCATTCTCGACCCGCACGCGAACCGCCTGCCTGTAAAATACTGTAGTCGCATTTGCGCCCGCGCAAAGCTTATGCCAACGAATCCTTCGCAAACGCTACACGAACGCGAAACATCTCCTTCTTCTGAGCCGCAGCTCCAGAAACTGATCGAAATCATCTCGCGTTCGCAACAGGGTTTCCGCGACCTGATCGACCACCTGGATCAAGCGGTATTCACGCTCACGCTCGAAGGCGAAATTCGAGTAGCCAACGCCCGCTTTTCGGAAATCCTTGATGTGCCGTTTGCAGACCTTATCGGCCACAATCTCGCGGAATTTGTCGCGAAGCCGACGCCGGAAGATATCGGCAGGGAATTGCCGGGTTTTTTGCGCGCCGGGGCTTGGTCCGGCCGCGTGCCCGTTCAGCTTAGGCGCACGAACGTATTGCTCTATTTCGACTGCTACCTGCATGCGATTGCCGAAACAGGGCGCGTGGTGGTTGTGAGCGGATGGGCGAGAGATGTCACGGCTCTGCGCGACAGCCAGTTGCGCTCGATGGAACTCTTTGAGTCGCTTCACGAAGGGATCCTCTTCAGCACGCCGGACGGCCAAATCCTTGATGCAAACCCTGCGCTCGTTCGTATGCTCGGATACGCGTCGAAAGAAGAGCTGCAAGGTCGCAACCTTAGCGAGCTGTACGCCGACCCATCGCATCGCTCTTCGTTGATCACGGAAATCGATAGGGCAGGGTCCGTGCAGGACGTCGAGATTATCCTTATGCGCAAAGGAGGAAGGCAGATCCGGTGCCTCGGATCCGCACGGGGGATTCGCGACGCTTCCGGCACACTCGTTCGCATTCAGGCCACGCTTCGCGACGTGACCGAGCAGCGCCTGATGGAACACGAGCTTCACAAAGAGCGAGAGTTCGGGCGGCGGCTGATTGCGTGCTTCCCGGACGTCATCGCGCTACTCGATACGGAAAGCCGCTTCACATATGTAAGTGAGAGTGTTCGCGCGGTCTTGGGGCACCCGGCGAGTTTCTTCATTGGCCAGTGCCTCGGTTCGAATTCCGAGCCGGAAGACCGCGAGAAGCTCGACGCCATGATGCAGAGCCTACTTTCCGGCGGCTCCGTGCGTGGGCAGGTCGAGGTACAAGCGGCGCACGCCGATGGTTCGCGTCGCTCATTTCGCATCAGCGCGGCGCCGCTTCTCGATGAAAACGGCAAAATCACTGGAATCGTCACTTCCGGGCGCGATGTGACGGAATCGAACCTGCAGGACAGACAGTTGGCCGAGCGTGAGAAGTTCACAGCTATGGGGCAAATGCTTGCGGGAGCCGCGCATGAGCTGAATAATCCGCTCACAGCCATTCTCGGCGTTAGTGATTTGCTTGCGGAGGGCGGTCACGATGAGCTCACGAAACGTCAGGCCGGGCTCATTTTGAAGCAAGCTCGCCGGGCAGCGGATATCGTTCAAAATCTGCTCGCATTCTCGCGGCCCCGTGCAAGCGGGCTGCTGCCACTTCGCCTGGAAGACGTAATCCAGCACATTCTCCTCGCGCGACGAGCAGAATTCGAGAAGAAGGGAATCAGCGTAAAAGTCGATGTGGACCCTGGACTGGCCGCAGTCGAAGCAGACCGCAAGCTGCTTACCCAAGTCTTTTCGAATATCATCGTCAACGCCGAACAAGCGATTTCCGCTGCCAAGCCGTCGGGCACAATCAGTGTCGCGATTAAAGCAGGAGGCGATCGCGTGTGCATTAGTTTCGAAAATGACGGTCCGCCGATTCCCTCCGAAATTACCGGAAAATTGTTCGATCCTTTTTTCACGACGAAGCGTCCCGGCGGCGGCAGCGGCCTCGGGCTTACAATCTGTCTGGCCATCGTGAAAGATCATGGAGGCAGCATCGAGGTCGAGTCGCCGCAATCCGGCGGAGCCGTCTTTCGGATCTATCTGCCGGCGGCGAACCGTTCCGCCCCGCCAACACAGCAATTCTCGCCTGTCGCAGCATCCGCGCCTGCGACGGAGTCACAACCATCGCAAAGTGGCGGCCGAGCGCGCGTGGAGACGTCGGCAAAACCAAGAGGCGGCGTGTCGAAGATTATTCCAGCGCTTCAGGGGCATTCGATTGTGGTGGTGGACGACGAAGAGAGCATCCTGGAAATCGTCGAAGATGGATTATCGGCGCGCGGTCTTGCCGTTGCCGGCTTCTCGAAAGCCGAGGAAGCCCTCACGCATTTGGAAAAGAACTCTTGCGAAGTGGTTCTTTGCGATTTCAATATGCCGGTCATGAAGGGGAGCGAACTATTTGAACGCGTCCGCTCCCAGCAAGGCGAGCGTGCGCCTCGCTTCATCTTTATGACAGGCGAACTTGTCGAGTCTGAGGCGATTGCCGCGCTCCGCGAGCAGGGCGCACTCACGCTGCAGAAGCCGTTCCACATTCCCGCCGTTGCAGACCTCTTGCTTACGATCTTTCGACCGCAAAGCTGAACTGGCCGCCTCCTAAACTGGAACCGAACGTTGCATTTGCCATGTTGTTGCAGTAGCCTCCGCGCAACGGCCACTCTTCCGTGAAGGAGGTCATCATGTCGAAGACCGTTCCCTGGTACGCGGAGAAGGATACCGTCTACCACGATAATAATCGCTGTCTGCAGGCGCAGGATATTCCGGCAACCAAGCGTCACCAGGGCACAGCCGACCGGCCCCACTGCGGCGAGTGCGAAAAACTGAACCTTCAGGCAAAATAGACGGGCCTGGTACCTAATCGCAAAGTGGAAGGCAGCGTTAGTGTAACGTGTGCCCGGGAAACGTAGCTGCTGATAGGGGTCTAAATACGTGTCGATCGTCAACCAACCCTACATAGGTTTCGAAGGACCGATAGGCGCCGGAAAAACAACTCTCGCACAGCTCTTGGCGATGCACCTCGGTGCCACGCTGATACTTGAAGACGTAGACGGGAATGAATTCCTTGCCGATTTTTACTCGAATCGGGAACGGTGGGCGCTCGGCGCACAGCTTGCGTTCATGATTTCGCGCTATGAACAGTTGCGCACGATTCCGCCGTTTCGCAACCGGCCGGTCGTTTCGGACTACACGCAGGCGAAGGACCCAATCTTTGCGCGCGCTCTGCTTCATGATCGGGAAGTACAGCTCTATGAGCGGCTCAGCATCGGACTGGATGCGAGCGTCTTTCGCCCCGATCTAACCGTCTACGTCGACGCCAAAAATGAGGTCTTGCTGGACCGTATCCGCCGGCGCAACCGTCCCTACGAATCTTCGATCGACGCAGAGTATCTCGACTCGCTGCGCGCAGCTTATGGCCGCTACCACAATTCAACAGGCAGGCTGCAACTTATTACGTTCGATACTTCGAATCTGGATCTGCGCTCCGAGTCGCAGTTGACCACGCTCTATAAGAAGATCCTCTCAGCAGCTGCGATGCACTGCTGAAACCGCGCATCACTCGTCGTTTGGCAATGTATACTTCAAGTTTGCACTTTTCGATCTGAGGCAGCCCGTGAGCGAGCCCAATGTCTTTGCCACGAAACGGCTTTTTCCTTCCGTATGCGCACTTCTTGAGCAGCATGTCGACGCCGAGTATTGGACGGAGTCCGAGCGCATCTCGAGAGACGAACTCCTCCGCCATGTTTCCCAAAAGGACGGAATGATCTGCTTGCCGACCGAGAAGATCGATATTGAGCTGCTCGAGGCCGCGCCGAAACTCCGGATGGTCGCGACGGCGTCCGTGGGTTACGATCACATTGACCTTGCTGCCTGCACGAAACGCGGCGTAACGGTGAGCAATACACCGGGCGTGCTCACCGATACGACAGCTGATCTTGCCTGGGGACTGCTGATGGCGGTCGCGCGACGCATCGTAGAAGGCGACGCGTGGACGCGCACCGGCACATGGAACGGGTTCACATTTGATACGTTCCTCGGCGGCGACGTATGGGGCAAGACTCTCGGGATCATCGGCCTTGGTCGGATCGGCCGGGAAATGGCGCGCCGGTCTCTGGGATTCAAGATGCGCGTGCTGTATTTCAGCCAAAATCGCGCGCCTGGAGCGATCGAAAAGGAGTTGCATGCAGAATTTGCGCCCTTCGATGCAGTCCTGCGCGAATCGGATTTTGTCAGCTTGCACGTTCCGCTGCTGCCCGCCACGCGCCATCTGATTTCCGCCGATGGCTTTGCAAAAATGAAGCCTACGGCTTATCTCATCAATACAACGCGTGGGCCGGTAGTCGACGAGACCGCGCTCGTTCACGCTCTTGAGACTGCGAGAATCGCTGGAGCGGGTTTGGACGTCTACGAGCAGGAGCCAAGAGTTCATCCGGGGCTGCTCTCGCGCAAGGACGTCGTGCTCGCGCCACACATCGGGAGCGCCACGATCGAGACGCGGACAAAAATGGCGAAGACCGCTGTCGAAAACATCGTGGCCTTTTTCTCTGGCCGCGAACCGCCCAATGCCTTGAACGCGCCAGGCGTATGAAAAAACTCGCAACGAAGATTTTCCACGATACTTTGGCGTCGCTCGACGTTCGCGCTGCGCTGGACCGCCATCTCGCTCGCAGCGGCTCCGTAGTCCACGCCGGAGGAAACGCTTTCGACTTGAGGGACTATCGCGAGATCGTCGCCATCGCGTATGGGAAGGGCTCTTTTGCGATGGTGGAAGCCTTCAGCGACATTTTATCGTCCGACTTTCGCTTCGATGGAATTCTCGTAGGGCCTACGCCGCCGGAGCGCGACCTTACTGGCTGGCGGATGTTTGTCGGAGGGCACCCCGTGCCCAACGACGACAGCTTCGTAGCAGGGAAAGCGATTCTCGATCGTCTGCACGCCTGCGACGAACGCAGTTTGATTTTCTTCCTACTCTCTGGTGGCGGTTCCTCCATTATCGAGTCGCCGCTGCCGATGGTTAGCAGCGACGCTGTTGCGACGACTCTCGAGGACTTTCGTAGATTCAACGCCGCACTGACTGGGTGCGGTGCGCCAATCGAAGAAATCAATATCATTCGCAGGCACGTTTCTGCCACGAAAGGGGGCCGGCTTGCTGGGGCTGCGCCTCATTCGACAAAACTGAGCTTTGGGATCAGTGACGTGCCTCTCGGAGAGGAAAACTCACTTGGCTCGGGACCGACGCTCCCGGACGCCTCCACGTTAGCGGATGCGGAACGCGTGATCCAACAGTACGGCCTTCGGGAAAAACTGCCTGCGAGGATTCGCGACGCATTCAGCCGAGGCACGCTGCCCGAAACTCTAAAACAAGGAGACCCAGCTTTTGCTGGCGCGCATTTTGTGCTCATTCTCAGTCAACATGATCTGACGCATGCTGCACACCACGCTTGCGAATCGCGCGGCATCCCGTGCATTTGCGACGTTCAAACTGACAATTGGCCCCTTGAAAGGGCCGCGGATCATTTGTTAGGAATGCTCGCCCGACAAAAGCTTATCTGTCCAGGACGGCGCGTGGCGGTCGTAACTGGTGGCGAAGTGAGCAGCCCGGTGATCGGGAATGGCACCGGCGGGCGCAATTCCGCGTTTGTGCTGACGTGCGTACCAAAAATTGCCGGGCGGAAAATCACCGTGCTCAGCGCTGGAACCGATGGTATTGATGGCAACAGTCCCGCTGCCGGCGCGGTGGCCGATGGCGAATCGCTCCCGCGTGCCCGCGCCCTCGGCCTCGATCCTGTCGATTTTGCGCGCCGCAGCGACGCGTTTCATTTTTTCGAAGGCCTTGGCGACGCGATCACGACCGGTCCCACGGGCATCAATGTGCGCGACTTGCGCGTTCTCGTTGCGGATCCGGACTGATCGCATGACGTTCGTCGATTGGATTGCCGCGGTTGTCCTTTTCCTGCAACTTCCGATTCCACTTTACTGGTTCGTTTTGCATCCAGCGAAGAACTTCTGGAGTACGCGCCGCAAGTTGGTATACATCGCGGCGCTGGCATTGTCATGGTTACCCATCACGGTGTTGCTCTTCGTTTATCACGGCGAGCTGCTACGACGCGATCGGCTGTCGATTTGGCAGTTCGTCCTCGGCATCATGC
Source organism: Candidatus Acidiferrales bacterium (assembly GCA_035275865.1). Taxonomy (GTDB): domain Bacteria; phylum Acidobacteriota; class Terriglobia; order Acidiferrales; family UBA7541; genus Palsa-295. The sequence continues at coordinate 6,427 of DATEME010000444.1, forward strand.
TCATTGGGCTCGAGGTGTGGATGTTTTGGAGGGTAAAGCGCGATCTTGGAGCGGCGCGGCTTATCGGCGCGACGGAGCTTGCAGGTGGCGGACAAATCGAAGAGAACGGAATTTATTCGAGGATTCGGCATCCGCGTTATATTGGATCCTTTCTTGCTCTGATCGGCGCGTGTCTACTCGCAGCGACGCCCTCGATGTGGATTGTCGCAGGCATCTGGACGATTTTGACGTCAATCGTCATTGCCATGGAAGAAAGGGAGCTGCGCGGCCGGTTCGGTGAAAGCTATGAAGAATATTGCCGCCGCGTTCCGCGTTTCATTCCACGCCTTTCCTTGCAACGTCAAAAGTGAGAAGGGTAAAACCGCAAAACCGCCTACCGGTGCGTCACTCTGTCGCAGCAAGCTGAGCTGCCCGCAGCTGTTCTAGCTCAGCCTGCAACTTGCGCCAGCGTTTTTTCTTCTTCTTTACGTCATTCGGCGCATTGGAGTCTTTGAAAAAATCGAGCAAGTTCGAGCGCAACGCAGGGGTCACGTCGGCAAACTTATTCTTCGCCAGGCGATCCATCAGGTTCGCGTAGGTGACATCCGCGAGGGGATACTGCCCTGGGCCTGTTACCGCGCCTACGTCGATATTGTCATTCACCAGACTGATTTTGCCCGCATCATGGTCCTCATGAATGTACTTGTCGAAATCCTGGCTTGCGACCTCAAAACTCTGCACGAAAAGAGCCTCGGTGGCCGGGGTTGGCGTGCGGAACGTAAGGGCCCTGAACGGGCCGATTTTAGGAACGATTCGGATTATAAATGCCAGCAGGCGCGTCAAAAATGACGGCCTGCGGTAATCGCTGCCCCAGTCCTTTTGATACGCGGCGCGAGAAAGACGGTAATAAAATTTCTTTTGGGTTATGCCGGGCTCGTTCTTTTGAATGTCGTCTTTTTTGAGCTGCCACGCGACTTTTGTCATCTGCGGGATAGCCGAGCTAACGCCGACACGGTAGGTTCCGAGCGCTAGATCGTAGTTGGTGAAAATGCTGTCCAGCGGAATGCAATAGGTTTCATCAAATGCCTGTTGCAACAGAGGCTTTGACACTTCAAATCCGATGTAGTTGTGGTAGTCCTCGGATGCGTAATTGCCGCGCGCCACTTGCTCCACGTCGAACCCAAACTCCGTCTTGAGGTGAGCTGCGGGATTTTCGTCGTAGGTCACGATAGGGCCATACTTTTCTCGCAACTTCGGATAGAGAATCGGCACCGAATGGTTCGTGGCGATGCGGTGGCCGTCGTTATCGGAAACGTAGTGGGAGAGTGCCCCAAGAGCAAACGCATAGTCATCAATATTCTTTGAATCACGCAGAAGCGCTTCGACAAAATCGCCGCTTCGAACGTAATGCACGAGGTCGCTGAAGAACTTGCTGCCGAAGGGATAGTAGCCCATGTCCTGAATTACCGCGCCGCCGTAAGCGTAGGCGTGGGCTTCCTTCAATTCGTCCGGCGTGGCGTTGGGGTATCGCGCCAACAGTAGTGGGCGGATTGCGGTGCCCCAAGCTGCGTCAACGACCGCTTCGTGTGCGAGCTCGCCATAGGCGGCGCAAGCCCTAGGGAGGGAGAACAAGAGCAGTCCAATGGCGACGAATGAGAACGCACGCGAGAACCGCGGCGTTTTTTTTGCAGCGTCACACACCATCTGATTCAGTATAGCAAACGGCGATGGCCGCCGCGGTTGAGCATGGCCGTTGCGTCTGCTAATCTAAATTGCGCACGCGCCGCGGAGAGGTGTCTGAGCGGTTGAAAGAGCTCGCCTCGAAAGCGAGTGTAGGGGGAACCCTACCGTGGGTTCGAATCCCACCCTCTCCGCCATACCTATTCTTCCCTGCATATTGCTGCATTCTTGACTCCTTGCTACCTCCGTGCTACCGTTTTTCATCATTTATTTGCGATGGAGTCCAGCATGGCCAGCGTCTACGCAAGGTTCAAAGGCCCCCAGGGATGGGAGTATCAGAGGGTTGGAAAAGGCCGCCCGCCGAAGGGCGCGAAGTTCCATATTCGCTTCACAGACGCACAAGGCAGGCGGTGCTGGAGTCAACCCTTCGATACTCCGCAGCAAGCCCAGGAAAACGCTGATGGCGTGGCCCTGGCTACCCAAGCTGCTGCCCAAGGACTCACCGTCGCTGAATACCAGGATCAGACGAACGCAGGCCGCACACCGATCAAAGTCGCGGTAGAAAGATTCCTCAAGCTCCACCGCAATGATCGGCCAAAGACCGTTAAGCAATACAATCTCGCGCTAACGCACTTACTTGCCAATCTTCCGCGTGGCGTGCGGTTCATCAAGGACCTGGCGACTTCCGATGCGCTCGACACCTATGTGCAAACGCTACAGACCGAAGAGTACGCCGCCAAAACCATCGAGACCCGGATGGGCGTCATCTTCTCGATGCTGAAGGACAACAAGAAGGAAACTGGTGTTGAGTATGCGGCGCAACTCGTCAGCCTGCCGGAACCGTTGCACACGCGGCCCAGAGCCTACGCCGACGACGAGATTCCGAAACTGTTTGGCGTCATGACCGCCGAGGAACGCGTGCGTTACCTATTCTTTTTGCACACCGCCTGCCGCGAACAAGAAGTGCAGTACGCCACGTGGGACGACATTGACTGGAAACATCGCAAATACCATGTGACGGGTGACGGGAAACAGGACGTGAACTTTGTCCCCAAGCATCACGAGGAACGCTGGATTCCGCTGACCACCGAACTGGTTGAATTGCTCAAGGAGCGGAAAAAGAGTCCTCCCCATCGCCGCTGGGTTTTTGTGAATAAGGATGGAGACGCGGAGGGCCACTTCCTCCGCAAGTTCAAGGCCATCGCCAAGCGTGGCGGGCTGAACTGCGGGAACTGCAAAACGACCATCCAGCAGGGGAAATATCATCTGCGGAAACCAACAGAGGTCACATGCGCCACGAGCCCGGTCTGCGAGAAACACCATCTCCACCGCTTGCGAAAGACCTGCGCGACCCGCTGGCTACGGAACGGTGTGAACCTGATGGACATCAAGACTTGGCTTGGCCACAAGAGCTTGGAAACCACTGAACTCTATCTGTCCGACACCAAGCACATCGGCTCGGAAATGCAGGCCAACATCGATAAGGCCGGGACTTATCGAGGTCACGCAACATCCTCG
>DATEME010000445.1:0-3322 GCA_035275865.1 Candidatus Acidiferrales bacterium
AGACAAATACGCAAAACAATTCCGTGACGCGCGAGCTGGATGTGGCGGCCGGGAAAAGGAAAATTCTCTACGTCGAGGGCGAGCCGCGCTGGGAATACAAATTCATTCGGCGCTCGGAGGATGACGATCCGAACGTTCAGCTTGTTTCGATGCTGCGGACAACGGAAAACAAAATTTACCGTCAGGGACTTGACAAAGATAATCCAGGCGAATTGGCCGACGGCTTCCCTTCCACGGCGGATGCTCTCTTCCAATATCAAGCGATCATCATCGGCTCGATCGAGGCGGGCTACTTCACACCGGCGCAGCAGGAGTTGATGCGGGAATTTGTGGACCGGCGCGGTGGCGGCTTGCTCTTTTTGGGCGGACGTTCGTCGTTGGCGGCGGGAATCTGGCAAGGCTCGGCTGTGGCGGATTTGCTGCCGGTAATTCTGCCGACGAGCAAGGACACGTTCCGGCGCGATCCGGCTTATCCGGTTCTGACGCAAGCGGGCGCGGACAGCATGATCACACGGCTGGATGACGATCCGCAGAAGAACGCAGACCGCTGGAAAAAGCTGCCGTACATGATGGATTACCAGGATGCGGGAACGATCAAACCCGGCGCGGCCGTGCTCTTGCAGATGCGCGCGGATGGACGGACGCTGCCGCTGCTTGTGACCGAAAATTATGGGCGCGGGCGCACGGCTGTGATGGCCACGGGTGGTTCGTGGCGCTGGCAGATGCTGATGCCGCTGGGCGATGCATCTTACGTGACCTTTTGGCAGCAGCTGCTGCGCTGGATGATTCAGGACACGCCGGGGCAGGTTGTGGCCAGCGTGCCGAATCCGATGATTTACGACAATGGGCACATCGAGATTTCGGCGGACGTTCGCGACAAGACCTACATGCCCGCGGCGGACGCGCAGGTGCAGGCGCACGTAATAGGCCCGAACGGCTTCTCGGCGATGGTCGATATGCAGCCGACGCCGAATTCGCCTGGCGTTTTCCAGGCGGATTTCACGGCGGACCAGCCCGGCTCGTATATTGCCGAGATTGCGGCTCAGCGGGCCGGTCAGGAGTTGGGGAGTGACTCAGTGCCGTTCCAACGGCTGGACGGCGTGGCGGAAAATTTCCACACAGAGCAAAACCGCGCGCTGCTCGAGCAGCTTGCGTCGCAAACCGGCGGGAAATACTGGACGCCGTCCGATCTTTCGAAGCTGCCGGCGGAGATTCCCTACTCGGCGGCGGGAATCACGATGCGCGATACAAAAGAATTGTGGGACATGCCGATCATTTTCTTCCTGGTGATCTTGCTGCGCTTCTCGGAATGGTTCCTGCGCCGCAAATGGGGGATCGTATGAAGGCCGCGCGCCGGTTGGGATTGGCTTGCCTGCTGCTTTTTGCGCTGCCTGCATGGGCGGGGACCTATGTGGTTACGATTGCCGGGCTAGGTGGTGAACCGGATTACGAGCAGCGTTTCGAGGGAAATGCGAAGGATATTGAGCGCGTGTTCACGTCAGAAGGCGATCAGTTTCACGCGGTGACGCTTTATGGCGCGGAGGCGACGAAGGACAAGCTGACGGCGGCTTTGCAGCAGGTGGCGTCTCAAGCAAAGCCGGATGACGATTTCGTGCTGATTTTGATCGGGCATGGCTCGTTTGACGGGTTCGAATACAAATTCAATCTCGTTGGGCCGGATATTTCGGCCGACGATCTGGCCGCGCTTTGCGACAAGATTCCATCGAAGCGGCAGTTGATCGTGAACACGACGAGCGCGAGCGGCGGGTCGCTAATCCCGCTACAGAAGCCGGGTCGCGCCGTCGTCATGGCGACGAAATCCGGCACCGAGAGAAATGCGACGATTTTCGCGCGCTATTTTGCAGAGGCGCTGCAAGACCCCGCAGCGGACACGAATAAAGACGATTCGATCAGCGCGCTCGAAGCATTCGTCTACGCCGCGAAGAAAACAGCCAACTTTTACGATTCAGAGCAACAACTCGCGACAGAGCATGCCCAGTTTGAGGACACAGGCAAAGGCGACGCCGCGCGCGAGGCTTCGCCGCTGACCGCCGAAGGGCTGTTGCTTTCGAGTTTCACGCTGGTGCGTCTAGGAACTGAACGAGCCGCCGCAAACGATCCGGCGAAGCAGGCGCTACTCGCGCAAAAAGAGGATCTGGAGCAGAAGATCGATGAGCTGAAGTATCGGAAGGCCGCGATGGACGAGAACGATTACAAGCAGCAATTGACCGGGTATCTGGTGCAGTTGGCAAAGGTGCAGGAGCAGCTCGACAAGTGAAGATGGGACGCATCGCGGTGCTGTTTGCGGCGATCACCGGGAGCGCCGTAGTGTGCTCCGCGGCGACTCCGGATCAATGCCACGAGATGACGCATCGCGGGCAGACTGCGGAAGCGCGGAAGTGCTACCAGGCGCTAACGCAAGACAGCCAATCGTACCTGAAGGCCGAGGGATATTGGGGACTCAAGATGTATCAGGACGCGAACAATGCGTTTCGTGCCGCCGTCGCGCAAAACGACGGCAATGCGATGTATCGCGTTCGCTGGGGCATGCTGCTGCACGAACGTTTCAACAATGCAGACGCCGCCGGGCTGTTCAATGAAGCGTTGCAGCACGATCCGAAGAACGCGCAAGCCTACTACGGCCTCGCGCTATTAAGCGCGGACGGCTACGACGACAAGGCGCTTGAGTATTCGATCAAGGCAATTACGCTGGACCCGAAGCTTGTCGAGGCGCACGAACTGTTGGCCAGCTTGCATTTGGAGGATTCGGACACGAAGAGTGCCCTTTCTGAGGCGGACGAAGCGTTGAAACTCTCGCCTGAGGCGCTGGACGCGATGGCGATTCATGGAGCGGTCGAACTGCTGGGCGACCGGTCGCCGGACGAGTGGATTCAGAAAATCCTCGCCGTGAATCCGAGCTACGGCGAAGGGTACGCGTTGATCGCGCATCATCTGATGCTGAACCGGCGCTATACGGACTCGATCGCATACTACCGCAAAGCAATCGCGGTCGAGCCGGATCTGTGGTCGGCGCATTCGCAACTGGGGATCAACCTGATGCGCCTCGGGCAGGATGACGAAGCGTACAAGGAACTCGAGCTTGCCTACAACAATGCCTTTACGGATTTTGCTACATCGAACAGCCTGAAGCTGCTCGATAGTAATCGAAAGAATTTCGTCACGGTTAAAGACGGCCCGATGATTTTGAAATTCGATAAGAGGCAGGCGGACGCGCTGACGCCGTATTACGAGCAAGTGATGAAGGATGCGATAGCGGCGTACGAAAAGAAATATCAGATGACGCTGCCCGGTCCCGTGCAAG
>DATEME010000446.1:0-3560 GCA_035275865.1 Candidatus Acidiferrales bacterium
GGAAATTGAGGAAGTGGTGGTTACGGATTCGGTGCCGCTCAAGCCGTCGGCGCAGAAGGTAGCCAAGATCAAGACGCTCAGCGTTGCGCCGCTATTGGCGCGGGGAATTCAGTCGATTCACGAAGAGACTTCCATCAGCGAACTCTTCATTTAGACATTTTTGGAGATAACGAGGAACTAAGTTATGGAGACATTCACAGTAGAAGGACAAGTCCGAGAGACACGCGGCAAGAATGCCGCGCGCCGCACGCGAATGACGGGCATGGTGCCCGCCACGCTTTACGGTGCCCGCAAAGACGCCGTTGCGTTGACCGTCAACGCGAAACAGATCGCGCGCATCCTGCGCTCCGAGACCGGACACAACACGATTTTCACGGTAAGCGTTGCAGGCGGCGCCGCAGAGAAGGCCATGCTGAAAGACTGGCAGGTCGATCCGCTGAAGGGCGTTTTGCTGCATGTCGATTTGCTGCGCATCGCCATGGATGTTCGCATGCGCGTCCGCGTGCCCGTGCGCACATTTGGTGAGCCGCAGGGCGTCAAGATGCAGGGCGGCATCTTCGAAATGGTCACGCGCGAAGTGGAGATCGAATGCCTGCCGAGCGACATCCCGGAAGAGTTCAAGGTTGACGTTAGCGAACTTCTGATCGGCAAGCAACTTCGCGCCGCCGATCTTCCGCTTGATCCGGAGAAAATCAAGCTCGTCACCGACCCGCAGCGTGTGCTTGCGCACGTCGTCACGCTGAAGAAGGAAGAAGAGCCTACGGCGGAAGCGGCTGTCGCGGCGGAAACGGCTCCGGCAGAGCCTGAAGTCATCAAGAAGGGCAAGAAGGAAGAAGAAGGCGAAGGCGAGGCCGAAGCTGCGGCGCCCAAGGCGGAAAAGGCCGAGAAGAAGAAGTAGATTTGCGGCGAGCCGCGCAGCGAAATGGCGCTCGCGTGAGAATCGTTCATGCGAATCATCGTCGGCCTCGGGAATCCTGGCCCGGAATACGAATGGACGCCGCATAACCTCGGCTTCCTTGCGGTTGATGCGCTGGCGGAGAGGGCGAACATACGCGTCACACGGCCGGAAGCGAAATCTTACGTCGGCCGCGGAACGCTGGCAGGTGAAGAAGTGATTCTCGCCAAGCCGCAGACGATGATGAATTTGAGCGGCGTGGCTGTGCGGATGCTGCTCGAGAAGTACGAATGTACTCCGGCGGATGCGATCGTTTTGATCGACGAAGTGGACCTGCCGTGGGGAATGATTCGGATTCGCGAGCATGGCCGAAACAGCACGCACAACGGACTGAAGTCGATCATTTCGTCGCTCGGCACGGATGAATTTGTTCGCCTCAGGCTCGGCGTGCAGCCCAAACAGATGTGGGGCGACCGTCGCGATTACGTTCTTTGCTCGATGAGCCGCGACGAGCGCCGCGTTGCCGAGGAGATGGTCGGCGACGCTGTCGTCGCGATCGAGATGATTTTGACGGAAGGCGTCGATAAGGCGATGTCGAAATTCAATCGCCGCGCGACGGACGGGGAAGAGAATTCGTAGCTCGGGTTTTTGTAGCGGCCGCCTCGCTTTCAGGCGGGCAGCTTTGGTCCTTGCCGTTGTTTTGTAGGGCGGTTTTCGGATTTGTCGGCAATTTGTTGTTAAGAAATCGAGGACATATGGAAGAACGCCAGTACGATCTGATTTTTATCCTCCGGCCCGATACGCCGGAAAGCGAAATCGACAAAGTGATTGCTACGCTCGAACACGCCGCCACTGAAAAGGGCGGCAAGATCGAGAAAACCGAAAAATGGGGCCGCAAGCGCATGGCCTACCGCGTCGCGCGCTTGCGCGAGGGCTATTACGTCTACATGATCCTGAAGTCCGATCACGGCGAAGTGGTGAAGGAACTCGAGCGCCGTCTGAAGGTTGCTGACGCCGTAATCAAGTATCTGACGGTGCGCATCGATGAAGAATTGAAGCGCCAGGAAAAATTCAAGCGGCACCGCGAGCGCCGCGCGGCTCGCCGTCCGCGCAAGACGGTTCCCGCCGCGGGAGCGCCCGGCGATCAAGCCGCGGCGACAGCTTAAGCAAGGGAGATAAAAGATGGCAGAAAACGAACCACAACAGCAAGCGCCTCCGCCGGCGGCATCCGGCGCCACTTCTTCAGGCCAGGGTGCGCCAGCCGGCGCGCCGATGGGCGGCCAAGGGCACTCCGGCGGTTTCGGCGGACGCCCGGGAGGACCTCGCCCGCAGGGCGGACCAAGGCCGCCGGGCGGCCCGAAGCGCGGCAAACGCAATTTCGTCCGCAAAAAGAAGGTGTGCCGCTTCTGCGTCGAGAAAATCGACCTGATCGATTACAAAAAGGCGGAAATTCTTTCGCCGTTCATTCAGGACCGCGGCCGCGTTTTGCCCCGGCGGATGACCGGTACGTGCGCGCGGCACCAACGCTGGCTTACTGTGGCGATCAAGCGCGCGCAGAACATCGCTCTGCTGCCCTTCGCAGCCGAACTTTAGTAGTTTGCGGAGAAGGAAGGTTTTTAGGGGGTCGGAGCTTCAGCTCCGACATAAAGCGCCCACTGACAACGGGCTTTAGCCCCTGAGGTGCCGCCTTTCGGATTTTTCCGCAAACTGTTAGTAGTCAGTTTCACTATTCTGTAGGGCGCCGCTTGCTGCGCTCCTTGCAACGACATCGAGGATTTGAACATGCAAATCATTTTGCAGGAAGACGTGGATAAGTTGGGGAATCGCGGCGAAGTGGTGACCGTCGCCGAGGGATACGCGCGCAATTTCCTGTTGCCGCGCAAAATGGCCTTGGAAGCCACGGCCGGAAACATGAAGCGGCTGGAAAAAATGCGTGCTGCATTCGCCAAGAAGGAAGCCGTCGAAAAGGGCGATGCACAGAAGCTGGCGGAGATGCTGGCGGGCGTTTCGCTGGAAGTGACGCGCAAATCTGGCGAAAACGATCAGCTTTTCGGCTCCGTTACGAGCGCGGATGTCTCTGAAGCGCTCGCAGCGAAGGGCTTTACGATCGATAAGAAGAAAGTCGCGCTAGCCGAACCGATCAAAACCATCGGCGAATTTGACATTCCCATCAAACTTCATCGCGAAATCGGCGCTACGGTGAAACTCGCCGTGAAAAAAGAAGAATAGAGTCTCGACGTGAGGGGGGCTTTGCCGGGTCCGCTGGGAGCCAACTGCCGCATGAAAATTGCATTGCGCAGGCAACTCATCTTGTGGGGAACGCTGCTCTTCGCGCTTCTGATTTTTGCGCTTTTCATTTACATGCTGTGGCCGGGAATAAGGGTGCTAATGAATTCCCGGTGACGCTATAGCGTCGGCTCGCGTCATTTCGATCGATGCTTTTTACGTTGCATTTTTCCACTTTTCAAAAACATCCACAGGCCTCATGTCATTGACCGGAGTGCGCATTCTGCGGACAATGCTCGACGCTTCACAACATCAGAAAAGAAAATTACGCGGCGGCGAGTGCCCCAGCGCTCTCGCAAAGCGGAGTTTTTCGCGAAGAACGCGGAGGCGTAAGCCCCTCTTGCGCGCAAGTTCATCTTAGGCGAATATAAAGCGAATT
>DATEME010000447.1:0-2319 GCA_035275865.1 Candidatus Acidiferrales bacterium
CTTTCCTCGTTCGGCGTCTTGTTATAAGGTCCACCTCGGAGGGTCCTGGCCTATGGGCTGCCTGCTGCTCATCCTGATCGTCGCATTCCCCCGCATTGCACTCGTGCTGATGTTTCTCTTTTCCACCTATCTGCAGCGTGCCTATCACAACATGATCGTGCCGCTTCTCGGGTTCATTTTCCTGCCGCTCACCACTCTCGTGTATGCCTGGATGACGAATACCCACGAGCCGCTCGCGGGTGTGAACCTCATTATCCTTATCGTCGCCGTGATCATCGACGTCGGCGGCCTCGGAGGCGGTGCGTATCATCGGGGACGGCGTTAGCGAGATGCTCCGTCGCTTGCCGCATTCTCTCGTCCTCATCATCGCACTCTTCGCATTCGGCTTGCCGACGTGCGGCACGCCAGGCGCAGCAACATCGAAACCTGCCGATCTCATTGTGTATGGAGCCACGGCTTCCGGCGTGATGACCGCCTACTCCGCAGCGCGTGAAGGACTGCGCGTCATCCTTCTCGAACCTGGCGCGCACGTGGGCGGCATGGTTACCGGGGGGCTTTCCGCAACCGATTTCGGCCATTTCACGATTATCGGCGGTTACGTCCGCGACTTTTACATGCAGGCTGCGTCGCATTACGGCGTCACCAATCTCGATAAAGGCGCCAATTGGTATTCCGAACCGCATGTAGATGAGGAAATCTTCCGGAAAATGCTGGCCGAGGCCGGAGTTAAAGTCTATTTTCACGAACGTCTCCGCGAACACGACGGCGTGCGCGCCACCGGTACAACGATTCGCTCGATCACAACTGAAGACGGCAAACGATGGAGCGCCAAAGTTTTCGCCGATTGCAGCTACGAGGGCGATTTAATGGCGCAAGCAGGAATCAGCTACACGTGGGGACGTGAATCTACCGCCGAGTACGGCGAAGACCTCGCCGGCGTCCGCGCCAATACGCCGAAGCACCAATTCCTGTGGCCCATTTCCGCGTTCGACGCGGAGCACCGCCTGCTGCCCGAAATTCTCGCCGGCCCGCTCGCCACGCCCGGATCGGCGGATAAGGCTGTGCAGTCTTATAACTTCCGGCCGGTTCTCACGCGCGACCCTGCCGATCGTTTGCCGTTTCCTCAGCCCGTCGGCTACGATCCTTCGCAATTTGCGCTTCTCGCTCGCTACCTCAGCCAATACGCCGACCACATGGACCACCCGCCGCGCCTTGGGGATATTACGAATCCTGTTGCGATTCCCAATCAGAAAGCCGATTTCAATAACAACGGGCCGTTCTCAACCGATTTCATCGGCCACAGTTGGGATTATCCAAATGGCAGCTATACGAAAAAGGCCGCAATCTGGAAACAAACTCTCCTGTACACGCAATCCTTCTTTTACTTCATCTCACACGACGCGAGCGTCCCCGAAACCCTCCGCAACGAAGCAAACGAATGGGGCTTGCCAAAAGATGAATTCGCCGACACGAACCACTGGCCGAATCAGCTCTACATTCGCGAGGGCCGCCGCATGATCGGCGCCTATGTAATGCGCCAGTCCGACTTGCAGGTGAATCGCACAAAACCCGATTCAATCGGCATGGGTTCCTATAACAGCGACTCTCACAACGTCGAACGAATCGCTATGCCGGATGGCAGCGTGCAGAACGAAGGCGACGTGCAAGTTCCCGTGCAACCTTACGAAATCAGCTATCGCATCATCACCCCAAAGCTCGAGGAATCAACCAATCTTCTCGTTCCCGTGTGTTTCTCCGCCACGCACGTCGCTTACTCGTCTCTTCGCATGGAGCCGCAATACATGATCATCGGACAAGCAGCAGGAGTCGCCGCCGCGCTCGCCGTGCAAGAGAAAAGAGCCGTGCAGGACATTTCAATCGACGCACTGCAGTCCAAACTCGAAGCCGGGCACGCCATCCTTCACATCGCGGAAGAATTTCACTCAGCGACGTCCGGCACTCACTGAAAACAAAATGCACGAATTCGCCACTCTACATCAAGACCAGACGACGCCCTGAGCGCGTTCCGGCAGTAGCTTGCCCGTCTCACACGAACGAGGCGTGCGGAAGCACCTTACGAAATCTTTACGAACTCCTTAGGCCGTCTTTATCCCCAGCGTCTAATCTCAGCTGTGACGTAGGGCGATTTATACCTTCGAATGGCATCCAATCCTCAGGATTTATCTCGCCAAAGTACTGCCCGGCCGGCGGCCAGAGTGTTGGTCGCGACCACCGCGATGCTCGCCTTCATCTCCTTTTGGCGAGCGGCGGCCGTCGTCCTGAATGATCTAGGTTCCTCCGCCTTTTACGCAGGCGCGA
>DATEME010000448.1:0-2764 GCA_035275865.1 Candidatus Acidiferrales bacterium
GATTCTGCCGAGAAGCTGCTGCGCCTGCGCTCGGGTGATTCCTGTGACCAACACGCGCTTGGTGCGGCTCTTCTCGCCGGCGATGATTTTAACAGCCGACGCAGGCACGTTCAAATTCGCCGCCAGGAACTTGCGCAGCGCGTCGTTTGCGCGGCTATCGACCGGCGGAGCAGTGAGGCGCACCTTGAGCGCGCCCTGATATTCGCCCTCGATCGCGTCGCGGCTGGCTCGCGGCGTGACGCGCACGGCGATAGTTACGCCATCGGGGTGTTGAGCGATCTCCATTTGCGCCTCGGTTTGCGTTTTCGCGTTTCCTCGCTGGCTACCGCGATTAGAACACGGTCCTTGCCCTTACTCTCCTCGCAAACGGTGACGCTGCTGCACACGCCCGCGGAAAAGCCTTTCCCTATCGCCCGCAAGGAAGCTAAAATCCATCGTTGTCTTGGGTTTGGCCTAGAGTTTCGCAATGTTGCCAAAGAAAGTCACGCACCGCATTCTCGCCGTCGCGGTGGTTCTCGCCGTCGTCGCGCTGACGACTGGCTCGCTCACTCACGTGCACAGCACTGCATCGAGCGAAGCGAACTGCCAAGTCTGCCACGTCAGCCATGCGTCTGCTCCCGGGCCTTCGGCTCCCGCGGTCCACGTCTCGATTCCAGTTGCAACGCTTGCGCTAATCGAAAGAGTTTCTGCCGATCTTGCGCCGCTCCGCGCGCCAAGTATTCCCCGCGCGCCTCCCGCCTAAGGCTGTACTCGCCGCATAAAAGCTGATTCCGCGTGCGCTCTCGTCTTTCGGCGCGCGTGCTTATATTTCTTTCCACTTCGTCATCGCCATTGGCGCACGGCGCCATGGCCGCATTCCTATTCATGGAGAGAATCATGAGACTTCTGAAGTCAGTAGTCGCCCTGCTATTTCTCTGCGCGGCGGCCGTGTTCGTGTCGCCTTCGTATGCGCAAGGCACCGGCAACTCCGGCAGCATCGACGGTACGGTCACAGATCCTTCCGGCGCCGTGGTCGTCGGCGCTTCGGTCGAAATGCAAAATCCCATAAGCGGATACAGCCGGACAACCGTAACCGATGGCTCGGGCAATTTCTCTTTTTCCAATGTTCCCTTTAATCCTTACCACCTCACCGTCACATCTCAGGCGTTCGCTCCTTACGTGCAGGATGTTGAGATGCGCTCGGCCGTGCCAGTCTCGCTGAAGATTCAGCTTCAATTGGCGAATGTCTCCTCGGCCGTCACGGTCACAGCCGGCGCCGATCTCATCGAGACGGACTCGACGGACCGCACGGACGTCCGATCGCCAGCTATTCAACGAAGTTCCGCTGGAAAGCTCGTCGTCCTCGGTCAGTTCGCTCGTCACGCAAACGTCGCCCGGCATCGCCGCAGACTCCAACGGCCTTTTCCACGGCCTCGGCGACCACGCCGAAAACTCCTTCTCAGTCGACGGCCAGCCCATCACGGACCAGCAAAGCAAAGTTTTCTCGAACCAGATCCCGGTCGATTCGATCCAATCTCTCGAAGTGATCGACGGCGCTCCTCCTGCCGAATACGGCGACAAGACCAGCGTCGTCATCGACGTCACCACGCGCTCGGGTCTCGGGGAAACGGTGCCGCACGGCAGCGTCACGGCTGACTACGGCACGTTCGGCACCGGGACGGGCGCGTTCGATATCGCCTACGGCGGCAAACGCTGGGGCAATTTCCTTTCATTGAGCGGGATGCGAACGGGCCGTTTCCTCGATCCTCCCGAATTTCGCGTGTTGCACGACAAGGGCAACCAGGAAAACACGTTCGACCGCCTCGACTATCAATTCACTCCGGCCGATTCGCTGCAGCTGAACCTTGGCTTCACGCGCTCGTGGTTCCAGAACCCGAATTCGTACGACGCGCAGGACGCGACCGCGTGGAACGGCCTCATTGTGGACGGCACGCCGGCAGAAACGTCAAACAACTGCGTCATCGCGGCCTGCACGCTGCTCGTCGGCCCCACGGACCAGCGTTCGCAAATCCGCACGTTCAACATTGCGCCGACCTACACGCATCTCTTCGGCTCGACAACTGTCTTCACGCTCGGCGCATTCGTCCGCCACGACCAATACAACTACTATCCGAGCGGCGATCCCTTCGCCGACCTGCAATCCGGCGGCCTTCAGGAGGAAACCGTCGGCCAGCTGCGATTCCTCACGAATGCCGGGCTGCGCGCCGATCTGTCTTATGTCAATGGCGCTCACAACATCAAAGCTGGAGTAGTCGTGCAGCACACATTCCTCAGCGAAAACGATAATCTCGCGATCATCGATCCCACGTACGCAGCTACGCTGGGCTGCGAAAATTCCGACGGCACTCCCATGCCAAACACAGCCTGTGCGTACGACCTCACTAATGGCGGCGGCCTCTATCCATTTCGTGGCCACGCGGACGTAAAGGAAGAATCGCTCTACGTGCAGGATTCGATTACCGAGGGCCCATGGAATTTCAACGTGGGCGTCCGCGGTGACATCTACAACGGCCTCTCCACGGCAAAGCAGGCCGAGCCTCGCGCCGGCATCGCGTACAACATCAGACAGAGCAATACCGTTTTGCGCGTTTCCTATGCACGGACACTGGAAACGCCATTCAACGAGAACGTCGTTCTCTCCAGCGTCGGCTGCGCGAATCCGGTGCTCAATCCGCTCCTCGCCTGCGCATCCGATTCGCTCACGCCGCTCAGCCCCGGCTATCGCAATGAATTTCACGCCGGCTTGCAACAGGCCTTCGGCCGG
>DATEME010000449.1:0-1537 GCA_035275865.1 Candidatus Acidiferrales bacterium
GCGTAAGCCGCTCGCCAGATGCTCGGATCGGTGATGGCGCGGTCGCGCAGCGTATTGTCGGGAAACGTGGTGTCCATGCTCAGTACGTGCTGAACGAATTGGTAGTTCGATCCGTAGTCGATGAGATTGTCGTAGGTCACCAGGAAGGCGAAAGCGGCGAGCGCCGCGACCATCACCACCTTGGCGAGACGGACGATCAGCATGGGCCGCCTTCGGGCAGGAGTGCGTCAAACCCTTTGCTAGTACCCGGAATCAGAGTTGAGTGATACGCCTGCCTTTGAAGCGGCGTTGGCGGACCTTTTTCTTGGTCCAGACGAAGGGCTCGGCGTTTTCGTTCCAGGCGCTGATGAAGGCATCCATATGCTCCTGTAGTTGGGAGACGGCGGTGAAAGAAGCGCCGCTGAGCGATTGGCCCTGAAGGATGGAGAACCATGTCTCGATCTGATTGAGCCAGGAAGCTCGCGTTGGGGTGAAATGGAAGTGCACTCTGGGATGCTTCTTGAGCCAACGCTCGTTCTTCTTGTGGGTATTGAGATTATCCAACACGACGTGAAGCTCGCGGTCGGGAAAGGCGGCAACGACCTTGTCCATGAAGCCAAGGAATTCGACGCGCCGGCGCCGCTTTTTGTGCTCGCCCAGAACCTTGCCGGTCGCGACATCGAGAGCCGCGAACAAGGTCGTCGTCCCATGCCTCTTGTAGTCGTGGCTCTGGCCGGTCAGCGCCCGCCCGGTCGGCAGCTTCAGATAGCCTTGCGCCCGCTCCAAGGCCTGGATCGAGGGCTTCTCATCGACGCAGAGCACGATGGCCTTGCCGGGCGGGTCGATATAGAGGCCGACGACATCGGCTGCCTTGGAGGCAAAATCCGGATCGTTGCTTTCGCACCAGGACTTGCGGGCTTTTAGATCGATCTTCTGATTGCGCAGGAAGCGCCAGACATATTGCACATCGATATCGCAAAGCTCCTCCGCCAGAAGCGGGCCGGTCCAGCGCGCAAAGCCCTTCGGCGGCGGCTTGTCGAGCAACGCCAAAATCCTCTTGTCCGTCTCCATCGTGTAGATCGGCTCTTTGCCCGGGCGAGGCTTGTCCTGAAGACCTTCAAGCCCGTCATCGGCAAAGCGCCGCCGCCAATGGCTCACGATTCGCGGCTGGACGCCAACCTCCTTGGCGATCGACCGCGTACTGCGCCCGGCCGCCGCCAGAAGCACGATCCGCGCTCGCTTCAAATCGCGCTGTATCGTCACCGGCGACCGGCAGCGCGCCTCCAGCACATCACGTTCCTTGCGCGAAAGCCGGACTGCTCTTGCTTCGGGAATCATCCCGACCTTGAATCACGACTCACTGTCCTTTGAAAGCCGGTACTAGTATTTCGCATTTCCTGGCGTTCGCGGAAACGGGATAGCGTCGCGCACGTTGGACAGTCCGGTGACGTAGGCGAGAGTACGCTCGAATCCGAGACCAAACCCCGCGTGCGGAACCGTGCCATAGCGACGCAGATCGCGGTACCAGGCATAGTGCTCCTTATCGATGCTGCGTTCT
>DATEME010000450.1:0-1553 GCA_035275865.1 Candidatus Acidiferrales bacterium
GATCTCACCAATCAAGGCGCAGTTCACGACGAGCATCCGATAGCCAGTGACAATACCAGGGCTCTCTAGAATGGATTTCCGAGCGCAGGAGATCGCGTCAAGATATTGCCCCGCGGAAAAGTGGGCCACAGCACGACACACACTATTAACGCCCTGGAACAGTCCTCGCGGGCTGAGGCGCTCAGACGCGTCGATCTTTAGCAACGCTTCCTCGCCCCGCCCTAGATAAGCAAGGGCGGCTCCCTGATACGTATAGGCGATGGCAAAGTTCGGATTAAGAGCGAGTGCCTTCTCGTGCTCAACTACAGCTTCTCCGGCCCTTCGGGTTATGCCGTACACAAATCCCAGCGCAAGGTGCGCCCACGCATCATCGCTATCCAGAACGACTGCCTTTTGCGCCGCCTCGAGCACACGCGCTA
Source organism: Candidatus Acidiferrales bacterium (assembly GCA_035275865.1). Classification (GTDB taxonomy): domain Bacteria; phylum Acidobacteriota; class Terriglobia; order Acidiferrales; family UBA7541; genus Palsa-295. The sequence goes on from DATEME010000450.1 coordinate 420, forward strand.
ACGCAATTTCTTCCGACTTCCACCCGTATAAAACTTCTAAACCCATCACGTATGCAAACAGCGCGTGGGCTTGCGCATATGCAGGATCAAGCTCAATTGCTCGTTCCAGCAACTCCCGAGCCATCGCGTAGTCGTTCTGGGAGCGGGAATTGACACAGGAAAGCGCACGCATAACACACTCCCAGGCGTCCAAGCTTTCAGGCTGCTTGCGCTTTGCTCGTATACCCTCGGCAGCGTAAAGCTGAGGCTCAACCGCTGCCACTACCCGCTCAGTTATCTCGTCCTGAAGCGCAAAGATGCCGGCGAGTTCCCGGTCATAGCGCTCGGCCCAGACATGATGCCCGGTGACGGCATCAATGAGTTGCGCGGTGACACGCACTCGGTTCGCCTCCTTGCGAACACTACCTTCAAGCGCGTAGCGCACTCCCAACTCACGACCTACTTGCTTCACGTCGACCATCCGGCCCTTGTAGGTGAAGCTCGAATTGCGTGCGATCACGAATAGCCAACGAATGCGCGATAGTGCCGTGGTGATCTCCTCGACGACACCATCGGCGAAGTAGTCCTCGCTCGGGTCCCCGCTCATGTTCTGAAAGGGCAGGACAGAAATTGAGGGCTTGCTTGGGAGCGGCAGTGCAGGCGTTGACTTCGTAACCTCGTCAAACCGAACGCGATAGACTCGCACCGGCCGCGCAATGTTCTTGAGGTGCTGCTCGCCCATATCGTCGAACGCGATTTCGAGTTTTCCCTGTGTGTCTTCCTGGACCCGGCCGGAAACGCAGATTCCGCCCGGGTGCGCAAGCGCCTCCAGACGTGCCACTATATTCACGCCATCACCCCAGAAATCACCGTCTTCAATGATAAGTTCGCCAAAGTTGATGCCTACGCGGAATTCGATCCGCTTATCCTCCGGCGCCTTCGCATTGTGTTCGGCCATGCTGCGTTGAACCTCGACGGCGCAGCGTAGCGCGTCGATGACGCTCGCAAACTCTGCCAATATCCCGTCGCCGATAACCCTAACGATCCGACCGCGATGCTCTTTTATCTTTGGCTCGATGACGGTGCCCCAAAGCGCCTTCCACTGTGAGAGGGTGCCTTCCTCGTCCGCCTCGACGAGCCGACTGTACCCAGCGA
>DATEME010000451.1:0-1730 GCA_035275865.1 Candidatus Acidiferrales bacterium
GCCGGTGCGAGCCGCCGCTCACTACCGGTCATTCGATCACCTCGTCGGCGAGTGAGAGCAAATTGTCGGAGATTTGGACGCCGAGCGTGATGAAATCGCGGCGCCTATAAAGAAACTGACTGCTCATGAGACAGCTGCCGCGGGCTTGAGTTCGACGGAAAAACCGAGTTCGGCGAGGCGTTTGACGAGGCGGCGCGCTTGCGTCTCGGGCCGACGACGATCGAAGTGAACGGCCCCGAGATCTTCATAGAACGTGCCGTCTTTGAGCATGTGATAGGCGGCCGTGAGGATGGAGGCGGCAACAGCGCAGATCGCTTTCTTCGGCCCGCGTCGACCGCGCAATCGCACGAATTGTGCATGCAGGTAGGTGGCTTTGGTGCGCGCGGCGGCCCAAGCGCATTGAACGAGCATGGCCTTGAGCCAGGGGGCTCCCTGGCGCAGGCGAGTCGACCGGCGCTTGCCCGCACTTTCGTCGTTGCGCGGACACAGGCCAGCCCAGGAGCGCAAATGTGCAGCGGTGGCGAACCGGCCCATGTCGGTGCCAATCTCCGACAGGATGACCTGGGCGCTCAGTTCACTGACCCCTGGGATAGTACTTAACTGTTTGACAGCGTCGCGAAAGCAAGCAAGCCCGGCATTGGCCTCCCGGTCGATCTCGGCAATGGCAGCATCGAGTGCGTCGACCTGCTGCAGATGCAGTCTAAGCAGAAAACGATGGTGACGTTTAATGCGTCCATGCAACGCTTCGCGCAGGGTTGCTGCCGACGCACGCACCTTCCAATGTGCAAGTGCAGCCAGTTTGGCAGGATCGCTCTCGCCATCAATCAGCGCTTGAATCATTGCCCGGCCGCTGCGGCCCATCACATCGGAAAGCACCGATTCAATCTTGATATTGGCTTCCTCCAACGTCTTCTGCAGGCGTTGCACATGGCTCGCCTTTTCCCGCACCAGCTGCTTGCGAGTGCGCAGCAGCCCCCGTAGTTGCTGGATGGCAGGCTCTGGCACAAAGCTCGCCCGAACCAACCCGTGCGCCAACAACTCGGAAACCCACGTGGCATCGTTCACATCGCTCTTGCGGCCAGGCACGTTCTTCACCTGTGCCGCGTTTGCCAAAACGAGTTCCAAGCTACTGTCCACCAGCACCTGCCACACCGGCTTCCAGTAAACCCCGGTCGCTTCCATCGCCACATGCGTGCAGCCGTTCGCTTCCAGCCACTCGCCCAACTCGATCAGGCTCGCCGTGGTCGTTGCGAACGTTCGAACTGAGCGCGATACGTCGCCGCCCTCCACGATGCGCACGCACGCAACCACCGTCTCCTTGTGCACGTCCAGACCGGCACAGCGCGGATACATCACTTCCATGACTTCCTCCCCAGTGGCGTCGCCAGCGTGGGGTACTTCCATAGGGAATTCTATAAAGCGTGCTCCAGACCGCGAAGGTCATTGGCACAATCAAGGGTGCTCGAAGTACCCCCGGTCCAACTCACTCTCGGGTTCACAACACCATGACGACGATCGACCTCTGTGCCGGCGACGTCCCAGCTTAGCATCCGTTTCATCCTCCAGGGTCGGCCGCAGCCGGTGCGTAACTCACTCGATCACCTCGTCGGCGAAGATGTAAAGCTGCGGCGGGATCGAAAGCCCGAGGGCATCAGCGGTCTTGCGGTTGATCGCCAGGTGGAATTTCGTGGGCTGCTCGATCGGCAAATCGCCGGGCTTCGCGCCCTTGA
>DATEME010000452.1:0-7540 GCA_035275865.1 Candidatus Acidiferrales bacterium
CCGCGCTCAGCAGAATCACCGTTGCTATGCCCAAAGCGATCTTCATAATTTCCCCGTTTCGACCGAGTTCTAAGAAACCCGCTTTGAGAGGTCGCAATCCGCCTGCCAGTGGTAGTACGTTGATTAACTCGCATGTTTAGAAGCATTTGCGGCGAAGCCAAAGATGCGAACATGCCTCAACTAGGCCACCCGAGCGAAACCTGCAGGACGTTTTGTGCAACGGTTGGGATGGTAAATGGACACTCAGGCACGGCAGCGTACCGGTACGCTCAAATCGATTGTCTTACGGCCGAAGTACTTCGAAATTGGGACTCAATCCAGCATCTTCACTGTGTGTTCGCGGACATACCAGCAAGGCGAATATCCCAACTGAGGAAATAAGGTTCGCGCGCAGGTCTCAGAATCAGGCTGGTCGCTGTAGATCTCATACTTGCTCCCTTTCAATCCTGCCGCGTACAGCACGGTCACCGTGTCATACGCCTTCTTAGGTCCGCCCATCGCCAGCCTTACGCGCACCTGAATTGCGTCTGCTACATACGCCAATACTACGGCCGCGAGCAGTGATAAGGATCCACGCGCGATTATTTTCTTAATGATCGGCGGCACTCTCGTTCTCCGTTTGGCCTCTTATCCTACCGTGCCTCGACTCGCTCTCGCCATCTGACGTTCGAGTGCCCAATTCGCATGTTCTGCAATAAGGCCGTCGTTCGACGCGGCAAGATTCCTCAGCAATCGAAGCACGCGTTCGCGCGATGGCGAGCCCTCAGCAAGGGCGGCATTCCCCAACGCGACACACGCATTCCGCACCAGCCCGCGCCACTTCGCGCGTTTTGCAGCGCTCTTTCGAAAAATCCTGCTGAACTCTTCCTGTGTGAGCGAAGCCAGCCACTCGAGCTGTGGTTCGAATAACGATTTCTCCGCCTGTTCGTCATCCACTTGGCTGTCAGTTCCATCGAATCGCCGCGGCTGAAACGCCGCCATTGCAGTAGCCGGGGCCTTGCGGTTCCACGGGCACACGTCCTGGCAGATATCGCACCCAATCGTCGCCGATCCCAGCGCTCCACGCAGCTCTTCAGGAATCGCTTCGCGCAGCTCGATCGTGAGATACGAAATGCACCGCCGCGAATCGAGCACGGACGGCTGAGGGAACGCATTCGTGGGACAGGCATCCAGGCAGCGCGTGCATTTGCCGCAAAGATCGCGGGGCGGTGCCTCGCCCGGCGCAAGAGAATACTCCAGCTCCAGCGTGGTTATGATTACGCCAAGGAATAGCCAGGAGCCAAGCTGCTGGTTGATCAGGCACGTGTTTTTTGCCAGCCAGCCAAGCCCAGCATGCTTGGCGGCGACACGTTCAACAATCGGTCCGGTATCAACGTACGCGCGCGCGTCGAACGGCTCTGCAAACTCCGCCCGCATCGCATCCACAATGCGATTAAGCCTCTCGCGCAGCACGTCATGATAATCATCGCCCCAAGCGTAACGCGAAATCCATCCACGCGGCGACCCATCGCTCGCGCGGTTCGCTGCCTGAGCCGCAAAAGTGCGCGGCCGGGCCGTGTTGTAATTCAGCGCGACAACGATCAGGCTGCGCGCACCCTCGAGCACAAGCCGAGGATCCCCCCGACGCTCGTCATAGAGATACTTCATCTCGCCTGCATAGCCGCTTGCAATCCATTCCGCCACATGGCCCAGGTCCGCGAGTCCCTCGACCGGCGCAACGCCGCACAAGTCAAAGCCCTCCGCGCGCGCCTGGGCCTGCAGCCAACGCGTCTTTTCACCGGGCGTCATGCAGACAATGATGCCCTAGCGGGCCTGCCGTTAAAACCCCACCCCGGTATCTCACAAATTTACGGATGGACCCCATCCAAATCTTGCATTGGCCTTCCTGTCTGGACGCTCTTAGAGTATTTCACTCGGAAGAGGGCCGAGATTATCCGAAAGGAGCGTTTGAACCGAAATCTATGAAGAAATACAAACTGGAATACATTTGGCTCGACGGCAGAAAGCCGATTCCCGAGCTGCGCGGAAAGACCACAATTAAGGCGTTCGAGCATGAGCCCACGCTTGGCGTTCTGCCTCTTTGGGGTTTTGACGGCAGCTCGACGATGCAGGCAGAAGGCCACAGCTCTGACTGCATTTTGAAGCCCGTTGCTCTGTATCCTGACGCCAGCCGCAAGGATGCTTTTATCGTTCTCAGCGAAGTGATGCACCCGGATGGCACGCCGCATTCCACGAACACGCGCGCCACGATCGAAAACGACCCCGATTTCTGGATCGGCTTTGAACAGGAATATTTCCTCTATAAAGATGGCCGTCCGTTGGGCTTCCCTGAGAGCGGCTATCCCGGTCCCCAGGGCCCCTATTATTGCGGCGTCGGCTACAAGTACATGGGCAATTTGGCGCGCACGATCGTCGAGGAGCATTTGGATCTTTGCCTTGCGGCGGGCATCAACCACGAAGGCATCAACGCCGAAGTCGCCAAGGGCCAGTGGGAATTCCAGATCTTCGCCAAGGGTTCCGCAAAGGCTGCAGACGATACTTGGATCGCCCGCTACTTGATGGCGCGTTTGTGTGAGAAGTACGAGGTCGATCTCGAATTGTATTGCAAGCCGATCAAGGGCGATTGGAACGGGTCCGGCATGCACACGAACTTCTCCACGAAATACATGCGGGAAGTCGGCGGAAAGGAATATTTCGAGGCCCTCATGAAGGCCTTCGAAGCGAACATTCCTGAACACATCGCCGTCTACGGCCCGGACAATCACCTGCGCTTGACGGGCCTGCATGAGACCCAGGCAATCGACAAGTTCAGCTTTGGCCTCTCTGATCGCGGCGCTTCCATCCGCATGCCGGTCAACTTCATAAAGAACGGCTATAAGGGTTATTTGGAAGATCGGCGCCCGAACTCCCAGGGCGACCCGTACCAGATCGTTTCGCGCATTCTGAAGACGATCAAGACGGTCCCACTGCCCGCCCTTGCTGCAGCCAGCGCCGATTGACGTCGCAAGGCGCGAAAAGATGATCGAAGAGGGCCAAGTCCCACTTGGCCCTCGTTGTTCGCGAGGGTCCTCGTAGGCGGAACACGCTTTTCTTCAACAAACCTTCGCTTCTCGTCGCGCAGAGCGCACGCGGCTTCGCTAGCGTGACGACGGTCACAGCAACTCGCAAGGAAGCCTTGCAAACTGGTCGCTAGCTTTCCTGCTATATCAGGAACGGTCGAGATGACTGAAGGCGAGGCGAAAATGGAGAAGGTGAAGGTCGAGCAGCACACATTCTTGGGCGGCTTGTGGTTCGCGGGCTGGCTCTTTACGATCGGCTTCTTACACCTTGGCTTTTGGAAAGGCGTTCTCGCGATTGTGCTCTGGGCCTACTATCTGGGAGCGCATTTCAGTTTTCTTGCGCATTAGCTCTCGCGATCTTCGATTTTAGCCGTCGCTTTCCAGCCTTCTGGTGCCTCGCCAGACGTTTTCGCTGCTTCGAAGAATTCTCCCGCTGAAATACGTTCCTTTGTTGAAGCTGCGTAATGCGTGCCTATTTCGTAGGCCGCTGCTACAATGTTTACCCATGGCAGACTGGCGCCAGATTCAAGCCCGCATCCGTAAGGCTAGGAACAGCCGCGATCCCGCGGCGAAGCTTTCCGAGTTATATCAACGCACGCGCGATGGAATGGTGGCATGGGAGATTGGTGCGGTCGAAGAGAAAAATGGAAGGAGCGACGAAGCGGTGAAGTGGTACAAAGTGGCAGCCGAAAAATTCCGGCGCGCGGATTGGAAGAAGAAGGCCGAAGATGCGCTAGCGCGCCTGGGCGTCGAAGCGCCTGAGAAACATGAACCAACAGGAGATGAATTGGAATCCCAAAAGCCGCTGATGCGATCCGAACGTGCAGAGATGCAGGAAGAAGCCGCTCTGCCGCTCGCCGTTGGCGAAATCGCCGAAGATGTTGATGATGACGCCGCCGATGACGAAGCGGCGCAGTCTATTGTCGGGGCGGCCGCAGCGCCAGAGGGCGCTTCCGCCGATGGCATGAGGAAAAAGCGCCGCCGCGGGCGTCGAGGCGGCCGCGGGCGTCGCCGCAAGGGTGGCGCGGGCGCAGCGCCCGGCCTTCCATCGCAGGCGTTTGCTTCCTCGGGTTCGTCCCCCCACAACGCGGCATCCACGCAAACACAGCAGCCTACGGCGGCGGCCTCTACAGAACAGCAAAGGGCTGCATATGAGACGCCTCAGCGCGAACCGCAACGCCCTGCGCGTACCGAACCGGCGCACCAACCTCCGCAATTGCCGTCCGAACGGGCCGCGCACGGTCGCAGCGACCCCGCCCTTTCTTCTCGGATGGCTCATTTGGAATCGTTGCTACGCCGTCTGATGCAGAGCCCGTTGCACCGGCTCGGCGAAGCGGATGAAGCGCCTGCCGGACCCGGCGTCTTCCTGCTTTCGGAAGCGGATCAATCAGGCTCCTATTATGTCGAAGCCTGCCAGACGCTTCGGGTCGGTGTCGGCAATCTCGTGCGTGGCGTCCGTACGCAGAAAGGGAATCGCAGCCGCTTCAACGATACGAACCTGAAGCAGCAGCTTGCCGAATATCTCGGCATCAATGAGGCGAAGGTTTCGCAATATCTAAAGGACCATTGCGTGGTCCGCTGGATTCAGCTTGATGAGGAAGCGAGCAACTTGGCCCACTTCGCGATAGGCATCCTCCGCACGCCGTTGAACGTTGATTGACGAGCGAGGGCTGCACGTACCAAAAATCATGTAGGGGGCGTACGAGCGGAACCCACCTCTTTCTGTGTGTTTCCGGTCAGAGAGCCAGCCTTTTCGTACCAGTTTTGATGTCCCATTGGCTGCGTCTGAGCGCAGTTCGCCCCCCTATTTACCCATTTGAACGGCCTATGCTAGACTCCCCCTCCGGTTCCGGGGAAACTCTAATAGGATAAGCATTTACGGGTGTAGTCCCGCCCGTGGGGGTCAGGTTTTTCGCAGGGCTTGCCTGGCATTTCGGGCTCGAGTTCATTGGCACGTTACTACTCGTGTTTTCAGCGTTGGAGTTCCTGAGGAGAGCACATGGCAAATGGAGTTAGCAATAAAGTTTGGAAGACATTTGATTGGGCGCTGTGTAAGACTGCCGGCGCCACCTTCAATACGATCCAATTTTTCAACAAGTATAATCCCAACCCTTCGTTCACACCGAAATGGTCCGATAAGCCGCTTTTGAAGTCCTGGGAGAAGTCGAAGCCGACTCTTGGATGGCCGCGTACCACGGATTCCCTCTGCCCCGAATGCGTGAAAGAAGCGCGCCAGGCGATTATCGACGGGAAGAAGGATTGGACCGACCTCGTTCACGAGAAGGTCGGCGAAATTAAGGCGCAGATCATTGAGCGCGATGGCGAAGTCTGGATGGTCAAGGATTGCCCGATTCACGGCCGCTGCGAAGACATGATGGCGGTTGACGCCAAATTCCTTGAGTGGATCGAGAGCAACTTCCCGGGCCGCGACATTCCAGCCCACAATGACGAAAAGCTCCACAACCACGGTTCCAGCACGGTCCGCCACGGCCGCGGCGCCGTTCTCACGGTCGACCTCACGAACCGTTGCAACATGATGTGCGATCCCTGCTTCATGGACGCAAACCAGGTAGGCTACGTCCACGAGCTAAGTTGGGAAGAGATCCAGGAAATCCTGGACAACGCCACCAAGATTAAGCCGCGTCGGCAGATGTCCGTCCAGTTCTCGGGCGGCGAGCCTACGATGTCGCCATACTTCATCGATGCAGTCCGCTATGCCCGCAAGGTCGGTTACAACAGCGTGCAGGCCGCGACAAACGGCATCGAGTTCGCGAAGAGTAAGGAATTCTGCAAAAAGGTGTTCGAAGCCGGCATGCGCTACGCCTACCTTCAGTTCGACGGCATCGGCAACGACGCCAACAGCCATCGCCAGGTCGGCAACCTCTTCGACGTAAAGCTCCGCGCCATCGAAAACATGCACGAGGCCGGCATCGAAATCGTCCTCGTCACCACGATCGTCAACAACGTGAATAATGATCAGGTCGGCCCGATCGTGAAGTTCGCGATGGAAAACCCCAAGAAGATCGCGTTCGTCTCGTTCCAACCGGTCTCTTTCACTGGTCGCGACGAAGACATCACGCCCGAGCGCCGCATCCGCCAGCGCTATACGCTTTCGCACCTCGCCAAGGACGTCAGCAATCAGGTTGGTCAGATCGAGCCGACGCGCGATTGGTTCCCGCTTTCGTTTATTTCGCCCTTCGCCGGTTTCGCCGATCTCGTCCACGGTCCCGAGGCGCAGTGGGGAGCCCTCTCCTGCGGTTGCCACCCGAACTGCGGCGTCGGCACCGCGATGATGGTCAATAAGCACACGAAGGAATGGGCGCCGATTTCGCGTTTCCTCAACGCGCCGCAATTAGTGAAAGACGTCAGCGCAATCACCGATGCGGCTCGCGGCCGGAAATTTTCTTCCTTCATGATGGCTCTGGCTCTGCTCAGAAACTACGACGCTTGGCAGTCCCCGCCGAGTCTCCGCATTAAGGACATCCTGAAAAAGTTCGACAAGACATGGGCTGTTTCGAAGGATTCGGATAAAAAGTACGGCCGCACCAATCCGAACCGCACCTACGAAGACGCCATGAAGCGTCGCGCCGAAGACCCCTGGAACATGCTCTTTATCGCCGGCATGTGGTTCCAGGACCTCTTCAACTATGACTTCCGCCGCACCGAAATGTGCATCATCCCCTACGCCACGCAGCAGGGCGAAATCTCCTTCTGCGCGTACAACACCGGCATCGGCTGGCGCAAGATCATCGAAAACATGCACAAGAACGCGACCGTCGCCCAGTGGTACAAGGAGCACGGCAAGCACGAGATCTACGCCAAGGGCAAGAAGGTCAGTCTCGAGAACTACGAGCACTCGCTCAAGATTGACGCCGAAGACGCCGCCCGCGTTCGCCATCTCGAGCACGATATTCCTCTCACCGCTGCCGAGGAAGATCGCATTCGCCGCAAGAAAGCCTTCGAGGAAGCTGCCAAAGTTCGCCGCATCTACGAAGAGCTCATCCTCAAGAAGCCCAAAGAGGAAGTCGTGCAGATCGGCACGTTGCAGCAGATAAAAATGGCCGTCCCCGGCGCGAATGTGAAGCCGGTCCAGATCGCCAACGCGACCAATGCGCAAGCCGAAGCACCGGCGGAAGCGGAGCCCGTCGCCGGCGACTAACCGGCCAGCACTGTAGGGGCGCTGCTTGCTGCGCCCCCCTTCTCACCGCCTCTCGATCCAATCGGGAGGCGGTTTGTTTTTGTAGCCACTAGCCACTAGCTACTAGCCACTTTGCCTTTCGAACCCCAGAGAAGCCGCCTTCCGGCGCCTCCACGCCGTGCTCGCGGACACAATTTCGCGCATCCACTCCGATCAGTAGCTGCAGTTTGCAGCGCCGCTTCTCACTTGCTAAAATCGCCTGTATCGAGGCCACACACCAATGCCAATCTACGAATACGTCTGCGACGATTGCGGCGAACACTACGAGCGCATCGTCTTTAAC
>DATEME010000453.1:0-1386 GCA_035275865.1 Candidatus Acidiferrales bacterium
GGGGCGATTATGTCGGAGCTGAAGCTCCGACGCCCTAAGAACCTTCGCCGCCGAACAAAAAAACTGCACAGCCAGAGACTGATTTGCCTATGTGGGCGCTGCAGAAAACAAAGACATCCAACCGAGAGTCGCTGCGAAAACCGCAAGCAACGGTCGCCGATACGAAACCGGAGCGCCGATTGGGAGATCGGCGCTCTCGGGAAAAGCTTCACAGCCAGGAGTGGCTGTGCCACAAATGCTCAGGAGGCGGAGGCGGCTTTGCGGGCTTGCTCTTCGTCGTAGCTGGGGCCGTAGATCGAAGGGACTTTGCCGCCAGCGGCGCGGATGTGCGCGGAGAGTTGGCCGCGGTGATGAATTGAGTGGTTAAGCGCGAAATTCACCCAGAGAATCGCCGGCAGTTGCATCATCCCGCGAAAATCGACGATCTGAGCGAGCTTTTCGAGCGGCAGAGCTTTCAAGTCCGCCAGGCTCTTTTCGACTTCAGCTCCGTACCACTTGGAGACTTCGGATGGAGTCTTAAGCGATTCGGGCACGCTCTCGCTGAAATCAAACTGGCCGTTGACGCAGCCACGCAGAAAGGCGAGTTCGGCGCCCGCGATGTGCTTGGCGAGATCAATCGAGCACATGGAAGCTTCGTCAGGCTTATAGCCGCAGTTATTGGCCGGGATGGCTTCGATCACGCGCTGCGTGGTCTTGGCTTCGTGCTCAAGGGTACGAAGGGCGACTGTTTGCAAAATCTGGACCTGCTCGTTTGTCATTTGCATTGGCGTTTCTCCTTCTGAGTCGAACGGATCTGTGGGCCGCCGGATTTGGCGGACCACAAGGGTAGCAGTTCTGAAGCAAAAGGCAAAAGCGACATTTGAGCAGTAAGGGGAAAGAAGAGGGGTTCTTTCCGCCACGGCGGACCTGCGGTCTAAACTTTAGCTTGCGCAACGTTTTTCACAGCGAAGAGTGGCTGTGCCACCGGGGCGTGGGGTAGAATCTGTGCCTCTCGTCAGGGGCGTGGAGCTAGATGCCAAAGGCAAGAGAACTTACAGTGGCGATTCAGGATCGGCCCGGGGCGCTGGGGAAGTGCCTCGCGATCATGGCTGAGCGCGGCGTGAATATTCTGGCGTTTCAGTCGTATGTGGAAGAGGGCGAGAGCCTGGCGCGGTTTTTGGTGGACGATGCGGCGGCCGGCACGAAGGCGCTCGGCGAGCACAGCATGATTTTTGAAGTGACAGAAGTGGTCACGGTGCGGCTGGCGCATAAGCCTGGAGAGTTGGCGCGCGCGGCGATGAAGTTGGGCGAAGAGCAGATCAATGTGAATTATTCGTATTCGGGCGTTGAGCCGGGATCGAAATTCGCGCTGGCGGTGTTTGGCGTGGACAATTTGACGAAGGCGGC
>DATEME010000454.1:0-12105 GCA_035275865.1 Candidatus Acidiferrales bacterium
CCGGGCGACAAGTCAGCCGAAGAGAAATTCAAACAGATTCAGGAAGCTTACGAGACGCTTTCCGATACGAAGAAGCGCCAGATGTATGACCAGTTTGGCTTCAACGTACCCGGCCCCGGTGGAGTTCCGCCACCGGGCGGCGGATATGGCGGCGTTTCGCCCGAAGACATTCATTTCGATTTTGGCGGTTTCGATTTTGGCGGAGGTGCACCCGGCGCTGGCGGCGGCAGTTTCCGCGATCTTTTCAGCCAGTTTTTTCGTGGCGCGACCGCGGCGCAACAGCCGGTGCGCGAACACGAGCCCGGTACCGATCTCGAGTACCAGATCGATATTTCGTTTGCCGAGGCGATGCGCGGCACCGTGAAGAAGCTAAGTTTTACGCGTTTGGACGTCTGCAACGTCTGCCATGGCCGCGGATTCGAGCCTGGAGAAGAGAAAACGTGTCCCACGTGCGGCGGGACGGGCCGCGTGACGCAGACCGGCGGCAAGATGCGCTTTCAGGTGACGTGCTCGCGCTGCGGCGGCAGCGGAAAGCTTCGTACGCTTTGCCGGAATTGCGGCGGGGAGGGGCGCGTTCAGAAAGTGGAGACGCTCGACGTGCGCATTCCTCCGGGCGCACAGACAGGCTCGCGCGTTCGCGTGGCAGGACGCGGAAACGCCGGAGTGCAGGGCGGCCCGCCGGGCGACCTTTACATCATTATGAACGTGCAGCCGCACCCGTTTTTTGACCGCCGAGGCGACGATCTTTACACTGTGGTGCCGATCACTGTGACCGAGGCCTCGCTCGGAGCAAAAGTCGAGGTGCCGACGATCGATGGGCGTTCGCAAGTGCGGATTCCGCCGGGCACGAATAGCGGCACGCGCCTCCGTCTACGCGAAAAGGGCGCTCCTTCCACGCGGCGGACAGGCAAGCGCGGAGATCAGATCGTCGAGGTGCAAGTGGTGGTGCCCAAGCCGGAGGACGAGCGCGTCCGCACGCTCTTGCGCGACTTGGCGAAGCTTGAGCCCGAGGACCCGCGCGGCGAGATTTTTTTGCGAGCGACTTTGTGACGGCGCTAACGCGAACACCCGTGAAATTTTGAGGAGAGAAGTGAGATGGTGGCCCGAGGACGGAAAAAAGCCAAAGCCGGTTACATGATCAGCGCTGTCGCCGAGCTTTACAAGCTTCATCCGCAGACGCTGCGGCTCTATGAGCGCGTCGGTTTGCTCACGCCTTCGCGCTCGCAGGGAAATACACGCCTTTATACCGATCAGGACCTCGAGCGGCTCGAGGTAATCCTCAACCTGACGCGCGAACTCGGTGTGAATCTTGCCGGGATCGAAATTATTCTCAATATGCGCGACAAAATGGCAGACATGCAGTCTCAGATGGAAGCGTTTATCAAATTTGTGCGGACCGAAGTTGCGCACAATTTCCATGTTCCCGATGAGCGACGCTCCCGCAATGCGATCGTCCGTGCCGCCCCTCGGCACGCGATCCGCGTCGAGAAGTAAGAGCGACGCATTCTCAATTACGTCCGGTCCTTATTTCCACAAGCCGCTCGCTTTTCACAAGTGCATCGCCTTGCGCTTGCCTTCGCCTGCGAATATTCTTGCTCCATGGCGCGTGCAGATTGCCCCGTTTGCAACGGTAGCGGCTGGAAGACGGTAGAGCGTCCGGCGGAAGCGTTGGCTGCGGGTGCGTCTAGCGGCTCGGCCGGATCGAGCACCACTGGGGCGAAGCCGGTTTGGGCCGTACCTTGTGACTGCACGCTTGGCGATCGCAGTCAACGCGTGTTGGATAGATCGCGAGTTCCGGACCGCTATCGTCATTGCGACCTCAACGAGAGCTTCGACACAGATTTGTCATATCCGGGCTTGAGTGAAGAGGCTCTGCTCAAGTGCCATTCGAGCTTGGCCCACGCAAGAATGATCGTCCAGGCATTCGCTCGGGAATTTTCTCCAATACGAGAGATGCAGGGCGAGCATGGGCTCCTGCTAATGGGACCGTGTGGAGTTGGCAAGACTCATTTGGTCGTCGCAGCCCTGAAAGAAATTGTCGAGCGCGGTTACAACGGACTTTTTTATGACTATCGCGAGTTGCTGAAGGAAATTCAAAACAGCTATAACCCGGAGAGTCAATCGACTGAAATGAGTGTGCTTGAGCCGGTCTTAAGGGCCGAACTTCTCGTTCTTGATGACGTCGGTTCCAGCAAGCCGTCCCCGTGGGCTCTGGAAACCGTTGGGCACGTCCTCAATTCGCGCTATAACGAGAGGCGCGCGACATTAATCACGACAAATTATTTCGATCCAGAATTTGCGGCGGACCATGATCGAGGCTCGGATGCCTCGGCTGGGTCGATTGTTCGCTTACCGTCAGGAGAACCAATCATTTCCTATGGTAGGGAACCGCTTGAGGACCGTGTCGGCAAGCGTATCCGATCCCGGCTCTACGAGATGTGCCGGACGGTCGAGATCTACGCGCCTGACTATCGCAAGGAAATTTTGAATCTGAGCCGCGGCCGCGCATTCAACGCCTGATTGCCCCTGCGCGCCGGCCAAGCGTACAATTCCTGTATCCCCATCTTCTGTGGATGGCGGCGTTTCCCCGGACTTTACGGCTATCGGCAAATGGCGCTTGTTGACAATTTCGGCCGGCAAATCACGGATCTGCGCGTTTCGATTACGGACCGCTGCAATTTCCGCTGCGTTTATTGCCGCTCAGGCGAGAACGATATTCCGGGCGCCGAACGGCTGTCATTCGATCAATACGAGCGTCTCGTGCGGATTCTCGTCGGTCTGGGCATTCGCAAAGTGCGCGTCACGGGCGGCGAGCCGCTGGTGCGTCCAGGCGTCGCTGAGTTTCTCGGCCGCCTCAAAGCGATCGGAGTGCGCGATCTTTCGCTTACGACGAACGGATTCACTCTCGCCGAGCGGCTCGATAGTCTGATTGCCTCGGGCTTGGACCGAATCAACATCAGCCTGGATTCGCTCAAACCGGAGCGGTTCGAGGCCATTACGCGCACAAAGACTTTCAATCAAGTGATCGCAAGCATCGAAGCCGCGCAGGCCTCGAAGCTGCGGCCGGTGAAAATAAATGCCGTTCTTGTGCGCGGCCTGAATGACGATGAAATTGAGGATTTCGCTCAATTTGCGCGGGACCTCAATCTGATCATGCGCTTCATCGAGTTCATGCCGCTCGACGCGGGGCACACATGGACCCGCGAGCGCGTAGTGACGGCTGCAGAAATCCACAGCCGGATTTCGGCGCGCTGGCCGCTGATGCCCGTTGAGCATGAACGCAGCGAAACGGCGCGGCGCTATCGTTTCGCGGATGGACGAGGCGAAATTGGGCTGGTCGCGCCGGTCACGCAGCCGTTTTGCGGATATTGCTCGCGAATTCGTCTGACGGCCGACGGCAAGCTGCGAACATGCCTTTTCAGCAAGGAAGATCACGATTTGAAATTTCTGTTGCACGGCGGCGCAAGCGATGAGGAAATCGTGGATGAAATCCGCGCGATCATTGCGCAAAAAGAAAAGGGCCATCGCATCAACGAACCGGATTTTGTGCCGCCCGCGCGTTCGATGGTTTTTATCGGCGGATGACGCGCCGTCGCGAGCGGCTGATTGCTTGGGAGCCAAAATAAATGGCCGAAGACGACGGCAAGATATTCTCCCTGACCGAAGCTGAGCGGTTGCGCGCGCAGCTTGAGCCCGTGCTGATCGAAGCGATGGAAACACATCGCAAGCTCTCCGGTTACGATGAGCAGCTCGGCCTTCTCGCTGAGAGAATTCAGCGCTCAGGCGGCCTCCAGGTTCCCTATGAGCGTGTGGCAAAACAACGCATCGAGCGCAATCGCTTGCATGAAGCGGTGGAAGCGGCGCTGGAGCGTATTCAGGCGACCGGCTGTGTGGTGAAAGATCTCGACATTGGTTTGCTGGACTTCCCGGCGCGCATCGATAATCAGGATGTGTATCTCTGCTGGAAACTTGGTGAGGACCGCATCCGCTTCTATCATCGACCGGACGAGGGCTTCGCCGGCCGCAAGCCGCTCGATCCCCGCGACACGGACTACCAGAATCCCGTTCAATAGGCCATCTTGACGCAAGCCTCCGAAAATCGGCTGAAAGATTCCGCGAGCCCTTACCTTCGCTCCGCGGCGCATCAGCCCATCGACTGGCACGAGTGGAGTGAATCCGCATTTGACAAGGCGCGAGCCGAGCAGAAACCGGTGCTCCTCGATATCGGCGCCGTGTGGTGCCATTGGTGCCATGTGATCGACCGCGAGAGTTACGAAAATCCGGAAATCGCGGCGTTGATTAACAAGCTTTATGTGGCGGTAAAGGTCGATCGCGACGAGCGTCCGGATGTGGATTCGCGCTATCAATCGGCGGTAAGCGCAATCTCCGGCCAGGGCGGCTGGCCGCTTACGGCGTTTCTTACCCCTGACGGCAAACCATTCTTCGGCGGGACCTATTTTCCGCCGGATGACACGATGGGCCGGCCGGGCTTCAAGCGCATTTTGCTCGCCGTTGCAGACGCTTTTGAAAAGCGGCGCTCCGAAATCGATAATTCCGCGCGTTCGCTCGAGGAAGCCGTCGCCAAGGCGGAAATATTTCACGGCGCTCGCGGAGAATTCGACGCCTCCGTGATTGAAGCCATTGTTGAATCGAGCCTGCGCCTGTTCGATAAGACACACGGCGGATTTGGTCAAGCGCCGAAATTCCCGCACTCAAGCATTCTCGACCTGTTGCTCGAGCGGCAGCTGTGGCCGGACGGCGCGCCATTGAAAGACGTGATTGAGCGCTCGCTCGATGGCATGGCGAACGGCGGATTTCGTGATCAGATCGGCGGCGGATTCCATCGTTATTCCGTCGATGAGCGTTGGTGCGTGCCGCATTTCGAGAAAATGTCGTACGACAATTCCGAGTTGCTGAAAAATTACTTGCACGCGTACCAAGCTACGGGCAAGCGGCTCTATCGAGAAGTTGCCGAAGGGACGATTGCGTGGGTCAACGAGGTTTTGTCTGACCAACAACGCGGCGGCTTTTTTGCCAGCCAGGATGCGGACCAGACGCTGGACGATGACGGCGATTATTTCACGTGGACGCCACTTGAGCTGCGCGCGGCGCTTTCGCCGGAAGAGGCTCGCGTCATGGAGCTCTACTACGACGTCCGCGAAGTCGGCGAAATGCATCACAATCGCGAGAAGAACGTCTTGTGGATTGCGCAGCCGATCGACGACATTGCGCGCGCTCTCTTGCTCGAAGTCGAAGAAATCAAGAGCATCATCGAGCGCTCGAAGAGAAAGATGCTTGCCGCGCGCCGCGAACGCCGCCCCACGCCCGCAATCGACGAAACGCTTTACGTAGGCTGGAACTCGATGTTTGTCTCGGCCTATCTTGAAGCGGCGAATATCCTCGGCCGCGAGGACTGCCGCGCCTTCGCACTCAAGACGGTCGATCATTTACTGTCTGAAGCGTGGGACGAATCAAGCGGCTTCCTGCATCGCGCCGGAGTGCCACGCCTTGAAGGTTCGCTGGACGATCAAGTCTTCGGCGCGGCGGCGTTGCTCGATACGTTTGAGGCGACGCTCGACGTCCGTTATTTCAATGCTGCCGAGCGCACGATGCAGCTTGCTGTCGAGCGTTTTGGCGATCCGGAGGGCGGCGGATTTTTCGATCGCGCGCGAGATGCGGCTCCGATGGGCGGCCTCGAAGTTCGCCGCAAGCCGCTGCAGGACTCGCCCACGCCCGGCGCCAATTCGGTTGCAACCATCGTGCTCGATCGTCTTTTTGGGTTCGCGGGCGAACGGCTCTATAAGGAATGGGCAGAGAAGACGCTGGAAGCCTTCGTCGGGCTGGTGCCGCAGTATGGATTGTTTGCCGGAACGTACGGTCTCGCTGCCCTGCTGCATGCTCGGCACTCGCTGCAAGTGGTGATAACGGGCGCTGCGGACGATCCGAAAGCAGCCGCGCTTGAAAAGGCCGCGCACGAAGTCTATCGCTTCGGCAAAGCGGTGCTGCGGGTCACGCCCGAGCGGCTTGCGACGGCGGCGCTGCCGCGAGCGCTTCGCGAAACGTTGCCAGCCCTGGATGCTTCGGCCGCGCAGGCGTTCGTTTGTATTGAAACGACGTGCTTTCCGCCGGTTTCTAATCCGGCTGTTCTCAAAAATCTTCTGGGGAAAGTGGGCATTCCGTCTGAAATCTCCAGCGCGAAAACGGGCGAATGAGGCCTTTGCCTGGCTCTTGCGATCTACGAGAACATCGTTTTGTGCATTACTTCGCTTGCACATTCACGAACACGCTTCGCGCGCAGCTCTGTCCTTCGCGGCCGGATGAGCTAGAATGCTCTTATTAAGATGGAAGAAAGTCCGCAGAGTTCGCAGTCCTCGCGAATGAGGATCGCCGGCGGCACATTTTTTGGCCGCTTGATATTTACCTTTCTCGTGCTTTGCGCGATTGGACTCGGCATCGGTCTCGGTCTGTTGTTCGTTTACTCGAGCGACCTGCCGGAAATTCAGGCGCTTGAGAATTACCGTCCGAACGTTATCACTGAGCTTTATGCCGACGACGGCCAGCCGGTCGGCACGTTTGCTCTGCAGCGCCGCATCCTGCTTACCTACGATCAAATTCCCACCGTATTGAGAAACGCGATTATCAGTACGGAAGACGAGCACTTCGAGCAGCACTTCGGCATCGACCTGCCGCGTGTTGCCGAGGCTGCCTACAGGGATATCATCCGGGGCCGCCGCGCCGAAGGAGCAAGCACCCTGACGATGCAACTGGCGGGCGGGCTGTTTCTGAATCGCGCGGACCGCAGCTTTCACCGCAAAATCCAGGAAATGATTCTGGCCCTTGAAATCGAGCGGCATTACACCAAGGACCAGATTTTCACGATGTACTGCAATCAGATATACCTCGGCAGCGGCAATTACGGCGTCGAGGCTGCGTCCGAATACTATTTTGATAAGCCGGTCGGCCAATTAACGTTGGCCGAGGCCGCCACGATTGCGGCAATCATCCGCGGGCCGATTTATTCGCCCGTGCTGCATCCGGAGCGCGCGCTCGCTCGCCGCAATCTCGTGCTTTCCATCATGGTTCGCAACGACAAAATCAAGCAGTTACAGGCCGATGCGGCCACCAAAGAGCCGCTGGGCCTGCATATCGAAACGAACAAAAACGATCTGGCGCCCTATTTTGTCGAAGACGTGCGTGAATATCTTGAGCACACGTACGGCACTGAAGCCGTTCACGAGCAGGGTCTGCGCGTCTATACGACGCTGAACGTACAGATGCAAAAGGCCGCTGATCAGGCGGTACGCGACGGATTGCACGCCTACGATCGCCGCCACGGCTGGCGCGGACATTTGACGAACATTCTCGATCAGCATCTGGGAACGCTCGATAAGTATCAGAGCGACGATTGGCGCGGCGATATCGAAAAGGGCGATTACCTCACGGGCCTAGTTACCTCTGTTCAGCCGACCTTTGCGTGGGTCAAGATAGGCCGTTACCACGCGATGCTTACTCCCGCGGATTTCGCCTGGACTCAGTACAAGTCTCCGCGCGAGTTCCTCAAAACGGGCGACCTTGTGAACGTCTATATAAAGCAGATTTCCGGCACTGCCGCCGAAGTGGAACTCGAACAGATTCCTGTCGCCCAGGCCGGCCTGCTTGCGATCGATAACGCGACGGGCGAGATCAAGGCGATGGTCGGCGGTTACGACTTCGATCAATCGAAGTTCAATCGCGCTACTCAGGCGTATCGGCAGACCGGCAGCTCGTTTAAGGTCTACGTCTATGCGGAAGCACTCGAGCAGGGCGAAACGCCGTTCGACGTTGTTTCAGATACGCCGGTCAGCTTTGTAAGCGGCGGTCAGGAGTACACGCCCCACAATTACGATGAACGGTTCGAGGGTCGCATCACACTGCGCCGCGCGCTCGCGGATTCGCGGAACGTTCCTGCGGTGCGGTTGCTCGATCACGTGGGAATCCAAAACGTGATCGATCTCGCGCGCAGAGCCGGCATTACGAGCCCGCTGCCGCCTTATCTGCCGCTCGCACTTGGCGCGGCTGATCTTTCGCTGATGGAGCATACGTCGGGCTTCACGATTTTTGCCGATGACGGTATCCACATCGCCCCGCACGAAATTCGCCGCGTCACCACGTATGACGGCTCATTACTGGAAGAGGCGCATCCGGCCGTCACAGACGTCGTCAGCCCGCAGACGGCCCGCACGATGGTTGCGATGCTGGAGGATGTGGTGCAGTTCGGCACGGGCGTCCGCGCGAAGGAACTTGGCCGCTTCTCCGGCGGCAAGACAGGAACGACCAACGACTTTACAGACGCCTGGTACATCGGCTTCACGCCTCAGATCACGGCCGGTGTCTGGGTTGGAAACGATGACAAGCGCGTGTCACTCGGTCCCAAGGAAACGGGCGCACGGGCTGCACTGCCAATCTGGCTGGAATTCATGCAGCAGGGGACGAAAGGCATGCCGGTCGAAGATTTCCCAAATGTTGTACCGCTCGAACGGCTTGCGCCCACGCAGCATGAGGAAGTCGATACGGCCGACACCGCGCCGCCGACAGATGCTGCCGAACAAGGGCTTCAGAACGGCGACTCGGCCGCTCCGCCTCCTTCCGCACCGGTCAAGGTGTCCACGAGTGGCGCCGCGCCTGCCGATCCCGCGCACGTTGTGTCGCATTAGCGCGACCCAGCTAACTTTCGCGGAACGGGTCCCAGCCAAGCGGCTTGAGCACTCGGGTCTTCCCGGTCTTAGGCACGAGCGAAACACCCTTACCTCGGTGAATTTCGCCGATAGAACGCAGGTCTCTTGCGCCCGCTGCGCGCTCGAGCTCTTTCAGCATCCTTTTCGGTACCGTGAACAGCAGTTCGTAATCCTCGCCCCCATGCAGGGCCATCTTCAGCGGATCGCCCAGACGCCCAAGCCGTCTTAACTCAGCAGGAATCTCGACGCATGGAATTCTATCTTCGTGAATGCGAGCGCTGACGGCGCTGGCCGTGCAGAGTCGAGCCAAATCCGTGGAAAGTCCGTCGGAAATATCCATCATGGCAGACGCAAATCGATGCTCGGCCAGCCACGCGCCCAGTTCTATACGAACGCTCGGGTAGAGATGGGTCTTCAGAAGAGGCTGGAAGCGCCGGTTGCGTGCCAGTCCGTGTTGCAGCAGCTCAAGTCCTAGCTGTGTCCGGCCAAGCGTGCCGCTGACAAAGATAGTGTCGCCCGGCTTGGCTCCGGACCGAACCACGGCTTGTCCTCGCGCGATCTCACCGATCACAGTGACGCTCATCGAGAGCAACGAGCTTTTCGTTGTGTCACCTCCGACGAGGCGCAGTCCCAGCGAAAGCGCCGCCTTACGCATGCCACGAAGCATTCCGTCCAGCCACTGGCCGGTTCGCGCCTTAGGGAGAGCCAATGTGAGCAGAAAGTACCGGGGGCGCGCCCCCATGGCTGCCAGGTCGCTCGTTGCCCGGGCCAGCGCCTTATAGCCGACCGACTCAGGAGGGTGTCGATCCACGAGGAAGTGGACGCCCTCGGTGAAGGCATCGACCGTAACGACCAGATCCTTCTTGCCGTCTGTGCGAATCGTCATGGCATCGTCGCCGATCCCGATAGGTACGCCGGCCCGCAACCCCTTACTCCCTAAGAATGAAGGGATTAGCCTTGCAATTCGCCGGATCAGATGGTCTTCGTCTGGCATTTGCTGGCCTTTGGCCCGAATCCCGCTTCTGGACCCCTGTACAGTTGTGGGACAGTGGGGGGTTAGGATAGCCTTTCTTGAGTTAATCGGCGTGATTATAGAGTGAGACGCGAAGCTGGGCGAGTATTCCTGCGTCCGGTTAGGAGGGTAGGATGGACAAGAGGCAGATCGGCATCACTCTTTGGCTGTCATCGCTCGTTCTGATTGTCGCGTGGTTGACGGAGGCGATCCTGCGTGACCGCAGTTTCGTTTCGATCTATCTGGCTCCGGTGGCTGTGCTCGGCAACATCCTGGCGGTTTATGTGATTAAGGAGACGCAGCCCGCTGAGCACCGGAGTTGAGCGCCGGTATCCCTAATCTACACAAAATGGAATTACGGATTGACGCAAAGTGTCAGGATGATTAGAATCGCTTGGGTTTCGGACCAGGGCTCTCGGTTCAGACTCTTCGAGATTGTTCTTGCAGCACCGGCAAGCCGTGCGAGGGGCGTGACGGCTTTCAGCCAACCGGGAAATCATTCGGGAAAGCCAATTAGGCGAACTATCGAATGAAGAGTAAGCACTATACATTTTTCATAGCTTCCAGCGGCTCGGGCGCGATGCGCCGCATCCGCATACCGGCGTATGCGCTGAACGTGCTCGCCATCTTCGCCGTCGTGGGCCTCATCACGGTGACGGCGGCGGTCGGTTCGTATTCCCGGATGCTATGGAAGGCGACGAGCTACAATTCGCTCCGGCGGGATCAGGACAACCTCAAGCAGCAGTATCAGGCGCTGCAGACTCAGGTGAAAGATACGAACCAGCGCCTCGACTCCTTGCAGTCCTTGGCCGGCGAAGTAGCGATGGCCTACGGGATCACGCGCTTCCGGCAGACGCCGTTTGGCCTCACGGACGCCGATAGCGCCGCGGCGCCGCAAGATAGTGATGACGCCGATTATCAGAACTCCGTGGATGAATTCAGCTACTTGCAGAAGAACGTGACGGCCGTGGCGATGTCCGCCGGCGGCACGCGGCTGCTTCCGGCCGATCAGCTTAGCAGCCTCGGAATCGTCCCCAAGCTTTGGCCGGTGGTCGGCGAGATTACGGGGCATTTTGGCGAGCGGATGGATCCGTTCAGCGGTGAGGGCGCGTTCCATGCCGGCCTGGACATTGCGTCTCATTATGGCGATCCCGTTCACGCGACAGGTGAGGGCGTCGTGATCGAGGCGGACGACCGTTCGGGTTATGGCCGCTTCATTGTGATCGATCATGGCTTCGGAGTGAGCACCTGCTACGGCCATCTTTCAGCCTTCAATGTTCAAGTCGGAATGCACGTTCGTGCCGGCGATGTGATCGGCTTCGAGGGTGACAGCGGACGCAGCACGGGCCCCCACCTGCATTACGAAGTCCGGATTTACAATACGCCTGTGAACCCGTGGCGCTACCTGCGCGACGTTACAATGAGTTCCAGTGCGCAGCGCTTCGCTTCCAACTCAACCCGGATGCCGAACAGCGGCGACTGAGCCTCTCAGCGGCTTCCCTCTTCTCCTGCATTGCGATTCGCGCCTTGCGTTATCCAAGCTTTGGCCTTCGCCCCCCAAAATCGACCTTTTGATTGCGATTAGGAAGCGACCCGCTCGTTTGTTTTCATCGAGTTACGCCGAGTTTTAATTCTTCCGAGTTGCGATTAGATTCCGGACGCAGGCGGCTTGAGTCTGGAAGCTGGAATGCGCCCGACCACGAGACGGGTCAGGCGCTGGAGCGCAGCGAAGGCATTTTGTGTTGACAATCGACAGGAGCGGGCTTAGATTCCTGTTGAAAATCTACAGGAGCGTGCGGGCGTGAGAGAGAAAAGCAAGAGCGAAATTTTGCAGGGGACGCTCGATCTGCTGGTATTGAAAACGTTGGACACGCTTGGGCCGTTGCACGGATTCGGCATCGCGCGGCGGATCGAGCAGGTGTCCGGCGAGGCGCTGCAGATGAATCAGGGAACGCTCTATCCGGCCCTGGTGCGGCTGGAACAGCGCGGATGGATTTCTTCGAACTGGGGCGTTTCGAAAAACAACCGGCGGGCGCGGTTTTATGCGTTGACGAAGACCGGGAAGAAGCAACTCGAGAAAGAAGTCCACGATTGGCAGCAAACAGCGGCGATTATTACGCGGGTATTGGAAGCGGGAAAGGCAGTGGCGAGCGATTGATTTCGGGATTCGGCGCGCGGACCGAGGAGCTACAGCAAGAGAGGTCCTTCGGCTCGCCGCATTTGCGGACGAGCCTCAGGATGACGCCGCCTCTTATCTGCAAGTAGAAGACATGGGCAGATTCGGAGTCGCAAGATGAGTCGAGTGCGGGAATGGATGAAGCGAATAACTGGGATGTTCCGCAAGCGGAGGCGGGATGCGGAATTGGAGGAGGAGCTTGC
>DATEME010000455.1:0-2609 GCA_035275865.1 Candidatus Acidiferrales bacterium
CAGGCAGGAGGGTCAACGGGTTGGTTAGCGTGCTTACGGCTCTTTCGAACCGTTGTCCCCGCGACGCAGCTTCCAACCCGCACTGGCATACTCGCGTTTGTTCCGGCAGCGGCCAATGGCTCGTGCGGGGCATTGTTCCAGTACGGAGGGTTTAGTACTTTCGGCGCATCTTTCGAATGCCAAAAATGGCCAAGATGGCGCCTTAAAATGGGCTTAAAAAGCCAAATTTGGCCGCATTTGCGCCCTTAAACGGGCTTAAAAACGCTTATTTTTCGCTGCCGCATTTTTTGTGTCTCGGCCGCCTCGTTACGACCTTCCGGGAGGAAGAAGGAGCTTCACCTCGGTCGTCTTGTTCGAGTGAACGGCTACGCGGCGAGTCCAGTCGGAGATCGCGCCGTGGTAAGACGCGCGAAGATCGTATTGCCCGGTCTCAAGGCGAGTGATGTGGAAGTGGCCTTCCCGATCGGTGTGGGTCGCAAACGGTTCCAGACCGTCTGACGTTTGGATCGAAACCGCCGCGCCGGCGACAGTATGACCGCGGGCGTCAAGGACGGTGCCGGCCAGATTGCCGACGGGCACGCGCGCGCTCGCGGCGAAAACGAAACAGAGCGAAATAGCGCCGAACAGGATCAGTAGTTTTTTCATGATGACCTCCTGTGGGGCTAATTTTATCGCCTCGCGATTCGATAGCTGTTACGACGTGTGATCGTGTTTTCGAAAAGGGACCTGTTCAGGCGTACAGGGCGAAATGGGTTCGTTGTGGATGTTCATTGGTGCGGAGTCAAAATCAAGCGCCCGACTAAACGGCGGGTCGGCCTCTACACCGTGGCTTTCACAGGTTGATGTATATTCGAACCGATCACCATGATGGAAGATTTCACGGTTCATTGGAGAAGGAATGGCTCGCTTTCTCTCGCAGCATAGTTTGGCTTGCCTGACGCGGCAGGGCGCGGAGCAGCTCTCGAAGAAATTGCATGCGGCGACGACTGTGAGCGCTCAGCGCGTGCTCGTGAACATGCACGAAGGCAAGATGTTCGTGGAATTCGAAGCGCCCGGGCGCGACGACCTTGAAAAATGGCTGGCCGCGGAGAAATTCCATTTCGATTGGCTGATGCGGATTGAGTGGCAATCTTCGGGAGATGGATCGCTGGAGCCGGCGTGAGCGCAAAATACCGCCGGTTTTGGCCGTGCCACGACTAGATGCCGCAGAGGTGCGGAGACGCAGAGGAAAAAGGCAAGAGGGGTCCTTCCCGCCACGGCGGACCTTCGGCGCTTCGCTCAGGATGACGCCATTTCAATATCTTCCTAGAAAAAAGCGTGTCCTCGCCAATGACGCGAATTTAATAAAACTGTTGGCCTCAGCGGCTGAAGCCGCATTACTTGCGCGGTTTGCGGTACGGCTGGTCGTGCCCGACGAGCGCCGGCATTGTGGCGCTGTATTCAATTCTGCGTCATCCGTATCGGACACCTGCCGCGCTGAAGACCGCGGCTCTACGTTTAAACCTCAAACACGACACTGCTTGACAGCTATTTTTATTGGTTCTACCATTTCGCGCGTTCTGAAAAGGCTTTTCGTGCACGATACCGCAGTGTCGTGCGAATCGGGGACGCGGTCGGCCAGAATAACTCCCTTCTCTTGGAGAAATCTTATGCTCAGTGCGGCGCTTAGCGGGACTGCACGTAAATATTTGATTGCTGGATTGTGCGCGGTCCTCGGCGCGGCTGGAGCACTGGCCCAGAGCGCGGGGCCCGTGAACGTGGAGATCACGGCGGACAAGACGATTGCGCCCGTGAGCCCGCAGCTCTACGGGCTGATGACGGAAGAGATCAATCATTCCTACGACGGTGGGCTTTATGCGGAATTAGTGCGCAACCGGAATTTCAAAGAGGATGCCAGCCAGCCAGTCTATTGGGATCTCGTGCAGGAGGGTGGCGCGAGCGGTTCGATGGCGCTTGATTCGTCCATGGCTCTGAACGATGCGGTTC
The DNA here is from genome assembly GCA_035275865.1 of Candidatus Acidiferrales bacterium. Lineage (GTDB taxonomy): Bacteria > Acidobacteriota > Terriglobia > Acidiferrales > UBA7541 > Palsa-295. The sequence goes on from DATEME010000455.1 coordinate 1,987, forward strand.
CGGCAAGCCTGAAGCTGACGGTGACGAGCGCGAGCGGACGCGGCATAGTCGGCGTGGCAAATGAGGGATTCTGGGGCATTCCGGCCAAGGCAGATACGAAATACGAAGCGACGATTTACGCGAAAGCGGAAGGATTTCAGGGGCCGCTTACAGTTGCAATCGTCAACAAGGACTCGGGAACAGTCGTCGCGACGGCGGAGATTCCGAAGATCGGTTCTTCCTGGCAGAAATATGAAGCGACACTCACCACGGGCAAGACGATTCCCTCCGGCGCGAACCGGCTGGTGATTTCCGCCAATCGTCCCGGCACGATCTGGCTCGGATTCGTTTCGCTCTTTCCGCCGACGTATGCGAATCGCGCGAATGGAAACCGTGAAGACCTGATGCAACTGCTGGCGGACATGAGACCCGCGTTCCTGCGTTTCCCGGGGGGCAATTATCTGGAGGGCAATTCGGCCCCGACGCGGTTCAACTGGAAGACGACAATTGGGGATATTTCGCAGCGGCCGGGCCACATGGATGACGCGTGGAGATACTGGTCGTCGGACGGAATGGGCCTGCTGGAATTTCTGGAGTGGTGCGAAGACCTGCACATGCAGCCGGTGCTGGCCGTCTATGCGGGA
>DATEME010000456.1:0-2187 GCA_035275865.1 Candidatus Acidiferrales bacterium
GCCTTGATCTGCTCATTGTAGGGCGTGATTGCCTCCACCGTCGGCAACGCGAGGTGCGCGGGCAACTTGATCCCCTGGTCGTTCGCAATCCAGGGCTTTAGCGAAAGGCTGCCGCGCGGCGTGAAATCCGGCCGCACATTGTTGAGCTTCATTACCGCCGTAAGCGCCAGCGGAATGTAGGCGATGTTGGTCACCACGGCGCCTTTCGGCGACACCACCGGGTTCTCGGGCGTGAAGATTTGATCGACGCCGAAGCTCTCCATGAACCAGTGTTCCTTGTCCTCGGCCTTGTCGCCGGAGCCGGCCATGGCGCCGGCATGCCCCACGGCGCGCGTCAGCTTCGACTTCCAACGACCGACGACGCAAGCGACGACCGGCTTGCTGAATACGATTCCATGCTCGTAGTAGCCGCCGGGCTCGGCATAGAGCACCGCGGCCTTGCTGCGAATGTCGTTGTTGAAGGCGTGCGCAAAGTCCCGTGCCGCGTAATGGATGTAGACGTCCTTGCCGGAGGAAATGAGCGTGGTGGTCCCCCAGCCTTCGGTGCCGAGATATTGCGCAATGGTGGTCGTGAAGCCGCCGGAGTTCGAGAAAATCGCAACCGATCCCTTCAGCAGCACTTCCTCGGGATTGTCCCCGCCAAGCGCGCCGCCGATGCGAACCCGATTCCAGGAATCCGCTACGCCTAGACAGTTGGCACCGAATATGTCGATGCCATTGGCCTGCCCGAGCGCCCGGATCTCGCGCGCGTCGTGCACCGAGATCTTCTCGGTGATCATCACAATCTTTTCCAGGCCCGGGTTGACGCGGATCAACTCGGCGACCCCGTCACGCACGCCGGAGGGCGGCAGGTACACGACACCGGTGTTGAACGCGTGCCCGTCATCAAGCCCTTCGCGCACATTATTGTAGACGGGAACATCGCCGACCGGCGTCGGCAGCACCTGGCCGCGCCGACCCGGTGAAGTCCCGAACACCACGTTCCCGCCGGAAAATGCGTGGCTGACCGGCGTCACCTGTCGCGATTCGCCGCCGAGAATGTTGAGGACGCAGACCCGATCTTCGCGCCTGGCGATGCTGTCGAGCGCGCCGACGCCGAGATAATAGGGAAAACCCTCGATGCCCCGCTTGAACATGCCCACCCTCCTGCCGGCAGGGGTGCATTACACCACTGTTTTGTCACCGACCCATCGATCCTGCGTGTCGTGGACTTGGCCCGCGCACACTGATGAGAATGAGACCTCATTCTGTTGATCGCGATGGCCGAGACTAGCCCTGCCATGCGATGTTCTTCTACGCCCCCGGCTTCAATTTGAGATGCGCCGCGATCTCGGCACGACCGTTGGCCTTCATCCATTCATCGATCCCCTTGACGTAGTTGACTACTTCCGAAATGGCGCTGTCGAAACCGAAGAAGCGATAGGGGAGGTTAAGCGACTCGCAGGTCTCTGCCAGCGCACCCATACCGCGGACGAGATTGGGGCCGCCGCGTCCTACGACAACGTAGAGCGGGGTGGGGCCATGGCTGCTGAAGTACTCGCGCAGCGCATCGCCCATCGCCCGGAACGTCTCGTAGATGTCGGTATTGTTCGACTTCCCGCCGATGATGAAGAGCACGTTCGCCTGGGCGAGCCAGTGCTTGTAGCAGATGCGCGCCACTGCCTTCATTTTCTCATACGGCGGGTTGCCGCCGAAGTCGGAGGAGATGATTGCGGCCTCGCCCAGCACCTCCGTCACCAGCGAATTGGCGCCGCCGCCGAAGGTCGGCGCGAGGATCGTGCCATTCTCGTTGATGACAAAAACGTCGGACTGACCCTGGTGGGTGCGCAGCTGGTTGACCTCGTGCTCGAAGGCCGAGGCGTCGGCGGCAAACAGGTGATCCTGCAGATCGAGGCGTTGCCAGCGGGGATCGTCGCGATCGAAGCCGCACTTGAAATCACAGGCGACCGGAGTCAGACGACCCTCGCGGCCGGGCCGCATGCGGATCGGATTGAGTTCAAGCGTGGTCATTCCGTAGTGGTGGACGAGCTCCCAAAGCTTCGGCAGATGTTGGACCAGGGGCGAGATAATCTCCTTTGGTGCGCCGATGTCGGTGAGGGCGTTGGCGACCACGAAGGCCTTGAGGCCCGTCAGCGCTTCGAACGGCACCTGCGCGACTTCGTGCTTGTCGAGTTCCTCGATATCGAC
>DATEME010000457.1:0-9534 GCA_035275865.1 Candidatus Acidiferrales bacterium
AAAGGTGGGCCCTCCAGGCGCAGGCCCATGCGATTAGATTGCTCTCCGACGCGATAGCTGCTCGAATAAAACGAACGCTGCACCGATTCAGGAAACCAGTCGGCCTGCGGGCCGGGTGTGACTCGAAGCACGTTGCGAGAGGAAAGCTGCCTCGCCACGTGCAAAGCGATCGCTTTTTTTCGGAATGGCCCGCTCGCCGCTCCAATTTTCAGTACGTCGCCTTTGCGCAACGCTCTGCCTCCGAAACCGCCAAGACCGCCCAAGAGGTGCGTCGATGCACTTCCGAGAAACATCGGCACAGAAATTCCACCGCGCACGCAGAGATAACAGCGCGCGCCCGAGCGCGTTGGGCCGAGCCGAAGCGTCTGGTCTGCGCGTACTTCGATTGTTTCACCATGACGAATAGCGACGTTATCGAGTGTGGGTCCAAAATCGGAACCAGTCGCGGCGATAATCGCATCCTCGCGAAAAACAAACGTGCCACCGAGTAGCGTCATTTCCAGGCCGGCGGCGTTTTCCTCGTTTCCGACCAGGCGATTTCCGAGTCGCAGTGAAATCGCATCGGCGGCACCGGACGGCGAAACGCCAATTTGCCCAAATCCTGGCCGGCCCAAGTCTTGCACTGTCGTCAACAGCCCAGGGCCTTCGACGAGAATCGAAGTCATTCGGCGTGCCAAGCTGAAAATCGCTCAACAGAGATAGGGATAAAGCGAACAATGTCGCCGACGTTGAGGAGGCTCATATTTTCATGATCCGGGCGAAAGATCGCGAGAGGAGTCCGCCCAATTATTCGCCAGCCGCCCGGAGTGGCAAACGGATACACGCCCGTCTGATTATCGGCGATGCCCACGCTTCCAGCTAGCGTGGTGCGGCGAGGCGCCGCGAAACGAGGTGCCCTGAGCATTTCAGGCAGCTCGCCGAGATACGCGAAGCCGGGAACAAAGCCGAGGAAGTACACAGTGTATGCGACAGACGAATGCAGTTGGATGGCCTGATCTGGCAAGATTCCGTGCAGCCTGGCGACTTCATTCAAATCGGGGCCATATTCGCCGCCGTAACACGTGGGAATCTCGAACTCTTTCGGATCGCGCAGACGCACATCATTGAGGCGAGACACATAGCGTCGCAGAACTTTTTCCAATTCTGCGGGCCCAAATCTCAGCGCGTCGAAATCGATGAGGACTGAGGAGTAGGCAGGATGCAAATTGCGCACGCCAGCGACTGGTTCCGTCGCCAGAAGATGGAGGAGCGCGCGTACTCGGCGATGCGCTTCGAGCAAAGTCCTCTCTTCGAAAGACACCAGCAACGACTGATCGCTCGCGGGGCGAAATTGAACCGCGTCGTCTGCGGTGGCCATTGAGCGAAGTATACCGCAGGCTACCCGGCTAACTCGCGTGCGAGCGGCCTGTGCAAGGTTGCCACTATGCAACCGTTTGCGAAATGTCTTCGCTGCGAGGATAAAAATGAGGCCAACTATGGCGCGGGACTGGTTGCGCTTGTCGGAACGACGTTTGACCGAAGAAGAATTCTCAGCACATGTGCAGCCTCGGACGAATCTGCGTGCAATGAAAGAGCATCGCCGCCGTCCATCCATTGCACGCCGCCGATCTTCATGTGAGTGACACGTGGACCAGCTCGGTTATCGGCTGTTTGAGCCGCGGTGAACGCAATGACAAGCGACGGTGAAGGCGCAGGCGTGATCGCACACGAAGAATCGGGGACACAAACGATTCGCTCAACGGCAACATCCGAGTTGCTGAATTCCGTCACGTCCATGTCGCTTGAGAGGCTTGGCGGCGGCTGGCCTCGGAATTCGTCCGTGAAGTGCCTTATGGGAAGTTGCTTCAGCTCCACGCGCAGAAAGTCAGTCGGTATGTCACCTTTGTTCTCGACGTAGTGCTTTTCGATACGGCCGGGGCTGACACGATATGCTCCGAGCTTTACCGGCCGGCGCGTATACGAAAAAGGGTGGGCTTCGACGTGGGAGAAGAGCACAGGGCCGGAATCGCTAAGGTAAACGTAGACAGTCGGGAATTTCGAGTGATCGTGGAGAGGGATTTTCTCGTGAGGCTCGTAGTGGACGTGAATTACTGCTACCGCTGAATTGTCGAAGACCAGCTTGTAATTGTTCGGGAGCGTAACCGTCGGGTCCTGGGCCGATGTTGTAGCGAGGCTCAGCAGAAACACGCATGCAGCAGCTGCAAGAGCATTTCGGACAATCAAAGGTGTGGAGAACGATGGTCGCGCGCTGTTGATAGCACCTCCCCGAACACGCCTAGGCAGGTTCCTGGCAACGCACTAACAATTGTTATACGCCGAGAACCCGTCGAATTTCCTGGGCAATCTCTTCGGGCGAGCGGCCCACGTCGATTGTGATTGCGTTAGTCGGCTCCTCAAGTGCCGCGAATTGGCTTACCACGAGCTCTTTTTTCGCATAGTGGCCCTGGCGCGCCGCCACGCGTTGCGAGATTTCTTCGACACTGCCCTTCAGGTAGATCCATTTTACTTGCGGCCCTACGCTAAGCTCCTTGCGATACACCTCCCTTAAAGCGGAGCACGCAAGAATGCCGTTTTGCCCGGCCGAGATCCACTGCTCGATTTTGCGGCGAAGCGCGGCGAGCCATGGTTTGCGGTCTTCATCCGTGAGCCCAATTCCCTTGCTCATTTTCGCCACGTTCTCGGGCGAATGAAAATTGTCGGCGTCGGCAAATTCCCAGCCGAGTTCGCGAGAGAGGATTTCGCCGACGGTTGTTTTGCCTGCGCCCGTCGGCCCCATCAGTATCAAGATCATGGAAGCGTGTTTACCATGGCCATTACCGAATGCGCAGGTCGAATGGAACACGCGCCTGCACCGGCTCCATCACGCTGACGATTTTCTCCAATTCCTGCTTAAGCGACATCGCTCGACTTGATTCGTCCCAGTCGTGTTCCAGCAGGAGTTGCCAGAACGTCTTCTCCGGCGGATATTGCACCAGTTGAACCGGTTGGGCTTTGGGAATATGCGCAAGTTGCTTCGCCACTTCAACGGCGCGGTCGATCCCGCCGAGATCATCGACCAGACCGACCTCTTTGGCTTGCGCCCCGGACCAGACTCTGCCTTTCGCGATCTTGTCGACCGCTTCGACGGACATTCGTCTGCCGGCCGCGACGCCCTCCGTAAACTCCGTGTATGTGTCCTGCAGGGAGCGTTGAATGTACTCGCGCTGCACCGGAGAGAAATTCTCCTCATCCGAAAAAAGCGTCGCGTTATCGCTCGTGGCGACCGAGTCGGTGCTGACTCCCAGCATGTTGTAGAGTCCGGCAAGATTAAATTTGCCGATCAGCACGCCGATCGAGCCGGTGATCGTGTCCGGATCGGCCACGATTCGGCTGGCCGGCGCAGAGATCCAATAGCCGCCTGAGGCAGCCGTATCGGACATCGAAACGACCACGGGCTTCACGGAATTCGCAAGTTGCACTTCGCGGCGAATCACTTCGCTCGCTACCACCGATCCACCGCCCGAATCCACACGCAGCACGATCGCATGAATGCCCGAATCGTTGCGTGCGGCGCGCAATTCCGCCGCAATCGAATCTCCTCCGGAAACCTCTCCTTCCGTTGGTGAGCTGCCGGAGCCGCCTGAAGCGATCAGGCCCGTGACGTGCACCACGGCGATGCGGTCACCCGACGGGCCGGGAAGCACCGTGCGGTAGCGCTTCAGCGGAAGCTCGTTCCAGCCGCCTGGGCGATTGCGGAAATAACCTTGGACCTGATCCCAATAAGCCAGCCGGTCCACGAGGCCGTTCGTCACAGCTTCGCTGCTGAGGAAGGGGCCGGATTTTACCAGCGCGTCGAACTGGGCAGGCTGCATGTGGCGCGCAGCGGATGTTTCGGCGACGTATTGATTGTAGATGCTGTGCAGCAGCGACTCGACTTCTTCGCGGTGCGCGGGCGTGAACTTTTTCTCCGTGTACTCGTTGCCGGCGGTCTTGTATTCCGCGATGTGGTAGTACTCGGGAACAATTTTTAGCTTATCGAGCGCGCCCCGATAGAACGTCGCCTCTGCCATCATGCCGTGAATATTCACGGGAGCGCTCGGCACAAGCCAAACCTGTTTGCAGGCGCTGGCAAGGTAATACTCGCTGTTCTCAATGCCGTCGTAGCCGAGATAGCAGATGCTCGGCTTCCCGCTCGACTGAAACGCGATCAAATGGCTGCGAATTTCCTCGAGCTTCGCCCATCCCGTGCTGAGCGGACCAATGCGCACGACAATTCCCGTGATGCGCGGATCGGTTCGCGCCGCATCGATTGCATCCAGGTAATCGTGGAGAACGGGCGTATTGCTGCCGCCCAAGGCGCTGAGGATGTCGAGCGAGCGCTGCTCGGTAATCTCGCCTTGCGCGTCGATCACGAGAACGGATTTCGCTAGAGTCACGTGTGAGGGTCGGATCGCCGCCCACGCGATCAAAATAAAAACAACAACAAGTATGGAGATAATGACGGCTCGCCTCTTGGCCCAACTCATGGGATTCGCCTCATTGCGCAATACAAATAGACACCGCAGAAGGGAAGATTACTCCAGGATTATCGGAATAACCAGAAGCGACCGCGCTGGATGTGTGCGGGTGCCAATCGGTGGAGTCGCCGCGAAAAGCCGCATGCTTAGCGCGCAAAGAGCGACAAGGGCACGGCCGCACCCATCGCGTGATATCCGGCGGGCGAAGGATGCAGATGATCGCCGGAATCGTAAGCGGGCAGTAAACGGTCAGGTTGTTGCGGATCCCTCATAATCTTGTCGAAGTCGATCACCGCATCGAAGTGGCCGCGGGCGCGAATCCACGTGTTGACGGCCTGGCGATCGGCCTCGCTGCTCGGGCCGGGATGGTAATACGTCGAGCCCACATCGGGAAGAATCGTCGCTCCGATTGCCTTGATCCCATGCGCATGAGCGCGCGCGATGATTTGTTCATAGGCGGCGATGATTCGGTGAACCATCTCAGAATGCGCCTGCGAGGACACATCGCCCAGTCGAGTCAGATCGCCCAAATCGTTTACTGCCTCGAGAACGATCACGTAGCGCACACCGGTCTGCGATATGACATCGCGGTCGAAGCGGGCGAGCGCATTGGGGCCTAAGCCATCCGTTAGCAGATGATTGCCCCCGATTCCCTCGTTTAGAACCGCGATATTCCGTGTCGCGGCGGAGTCTTGAAGCCGCGCCGCCAGCACATCCGTCCAGCGATCGTTTCCATCGGTTGTCGCGGCATGTCCATCAGTAATGGAATCACCCAAAACCGCAATTGCACTTGCATTTTGCGCTGCGATTACATCGATGCCGGATATCTGATACCAGTGATCGACGCGTTTTGCCTCGGGCAAATCGGCCGCGCTCACCAAATCACCGTGAACGTAATACGAAGTGGCGCGCGAACCTGGATGCCCGGTCTCGCCCACGGGAGGATCGTCCAAATGAAACGTAACGGCAAGGCTGGAGAGGGCGGCGACAGAGTAGCTGATGGGATCGGAGACGTAGTCAGCGCCTGCGGGGACAATCACATCACTGCTTCCCGAAAAGGTGACAGCCTTATCTGTTGCCGGGTCGATCTGCGGCGATGAAAGCGAAAGGGGACGCGCAATATGCACGGACGTGAAGTGAAGCGGCTTCGTGCCAAAAGTGTTTGACAGCCGCACGCGCACCATTTTGCCGCCGATCGAGAGGTGGAAGATCTGGCGTACCGTCGCATCGCGCAAATCCTCGGGCGGGAGCGAATTCTGCGGCTCCGGAATTTGCTGCGAAGCGGCCCACGTTCCTGTCCATATGCCGGCAGTCTGCGTTAGCGATTGCGCTGGTGCTGTGCCCGCAGTCGCAATGAGCACGAGCGTTAACGATAACGATAGGAAGTTCCGCTGTACAAATTTCATGTCTAGGCCTTAAATATCCCGGTAAAGGTAGCCCGCCGAAGGGCGGAGCAAGCATAGCACTGCCCGGAGGAATCTATGCCGACACGCAAATCGATTTCCAAATGCGCCGCGATCGTGTCTTTCGCTGCTTTAGCCGGACTCGCGATTCCGCGGCTATTCGCGCAGACGGGCGATGCTGCGGCTTCGCAACCCACGCCAGTCACGTTTACCGCGCAGCAGGACCAGCAGAACATGATGCAGCAGCTCGGCATTCACGCGCTCCGTCCGGGGCCAAGCGGCAACGAAAACGCGCCGAATCACGCGAATTACGATGAGTCTGTTGCGAATCCGTATCCGAACCTGCCGGATGCGTTGACGCTGAACAACGGCGAAAAGGTGACGACAGCGCAATCTTGGTGGCAGAAGCGGCGACCTGAAATCGTTACAGACTACGAGCGTTACGTTTATGGCCGCGTGCCCGCAAACATGCCGAAAGTCACGTGGTCCATTTCTGCCACAGATAAAGAATTTCTTGGGCGAACGCCTGTAATTGCGAAGACGCTTATCGGACACGTTGACAATTCGAGCTATCCCCTTATCGACGTGAATATCCGGATGACGCTTGTAACTCCGGCAGATGCGAAAGGCACCGTGCCGGTTCTGATGATGTTTGGGCGCAGTGGTTTTCCCGCTCCGAGCCAGCCCACCGAGGAGCAGCGCGAGACACTCAACGCGGAGATCAAGGCGCTTCTCGTCCGCGAAGATCCCTCGCTTGAGCAGATCTTCGCCGAACATCCCGGATTCGATTTTGTAGAGGCGCCCGTGTTTCGGCCTCCACAGCTCAACGCGGATGGCGATCCGCCGAGTGAATGGGAGATCGTCGCCGATGGCTGGGGCTTCGCGACGATTGATCCCGCCAGTATCCAAGCGGACAATGCAGCCGGATTGACACGCGGGATCATCGGCCTCGTAAATAAAGGACAGCCGCGCACACCGGAAGATTGGGGCGCGTTGCGCGCGTGGGCGTGGGGCGCAGGACGCGGCTTGGATTATCTTGAGACGGATCCATCCGTAGACGCAAAGCACGTCGGCATCGAAGGCGTCTCGCGATACGGAAAGGCTGCGCTGGTAACGATGGCTTTCGATCAGCGTTTTGCGGCGGTGCTCGTCGGCTCTTCGGGAAAAGGAGGCGCCACACTTCTTCGGCGCAATTTCGGCGAGGCCGTCGAAAGCCTCACGGGCGGCGAATACTACTGGATGGCCGGAAACTTCATGAAATACGGCGCGTCCGACGCCACGTTCGGTGCCAAAAATCCCGGCGACATCCCTGTGGATTCAAACGAACTAATCGCGTTATGCGCGCCTCGCCTCACCTTCATCAGCTACGGCATTCCCGAAAAAGGTGACGCGAAGTGGCTCGATCATCAGGGCAGCTACATCGCCACTGTGGCGGCAAGCCCAGTGTGGGCGCTTCTCGGTGCGAAGGGATTAGGCGTCAACGACGACTATCACACCGCGAAGATGCCCTCGGTAAATCACGGTCTCCTCGATGGCCAGGTTGCATGGCGCCAGGATGACGGCGGCCACACCGATGCTCCGAACATGAAATATTTCCTGCATTGGGTCGATGGAAATATCGGCCGGCCCTCCACTCTGAACGTAAACGCGCAGTGAAAAGCATTAGGACAATCAGATCTTGGCATCGCGCAGGAAGCGCGCTGCTTCTTCAGGCGGCGTGGGATTGATATAGAAACCCGTTCCCCATTCGAAACCGGCGACTTTCGTCAGCTTAGGCATCATCTCGATGTGCCAATGATAAAAGTCGTTCACTTCTTCGCCGATCGGTGACGTGTGAATCACGAAGTTATACGCCGGCGAAAGCAGCGCTGAGTCCAGCCGCTTGAGAATATTTCCCAGCAGATCGGCCAAGCCGCGATAAGACGGCGTCGGCATGTGCTCGAACGCCGAGCTGTGTTGGCGCGGCAGGATCCACGTCTCAAAAGGAAAACGCGGCGCATACGGCTCAAGCGCGACAAAAAGCTCGTTCGTCGCAACGACGCGCACCTTGTCTTCCATTTCCTGCCGGATCATGTCGCAGAAAATGCATCGCTCTTTCTCATCATAATAGTGCCGCGCGCCGTCCACCTCTTCGAGTACTCGCTTCGGCACGATCGGCAACGCGATCAGTTGCGAATGTGTGTGCTCCAGGGTGGCCCCGGCCGCTTCGCCGTGATTTTTGAAGAGCAACACATATCGGAAGCGCCGGTCGTTCTTCAAATCGAGCACGCGGTCGCGATACGCCCACAATGTTTGCTCGAGCTCGGTCGGCGACATCGTCGCGAGGGTAGCGGCGTGATTCGGTGTCTCGATAATCACCTCATGTGCGCCGATGCCGTTCATGCGGTCGAAAAGCCCTTCGCCTTCGCGGTCGAGGCTTCCCTCAATGCCGAGCGCAGGAAATTTGTTCGGCACGACGCGAACTGTCCATCCGGGCGTATCTTTTCCCCCGCCGTTGCGCCCGTACGCGAGGACCTCGGATGGCGTCTTCCCCTCGTTCCCCGGACAAAACGGGCACAGCGGCACGCCCTTGATTTGAACGCTTTCACGCAAAAAATCGGTCGGGCGGCGGCTGCGGTCTGTGGAAATGATCACCCATCGGCCGGTGATGGGGTCTTTACGAAGCTCCGGCAAACATTCCTCCTCGGACTTACCACACAATCGATCGCGGCGAATTCATTCAGCGACAAATGTGCAAACGCGCTCCCCAGCGCATTCCTATTACAGATTTTAAGTATCCACACTACTTGAGAGCGCCTCAACTGCGCAGAACAACCAAGTTGCTATTCCGCAGGGGTTGTAATCTATCCCGTGTACGCGCCCTTGTGCAGTCGCACCTCCGGACGAGCGCCCGGCCGCGTTTCGATCGCCACAATGTCAAAGCGATAAGGTTCCGCCTCGATCCGCCGCGCGCGCAGAAATTGCCGCGCCATCCGGCTTACATTGCGCTGCTTCTCGGGATTAACAGCCTCTTCAGCGAGCGCCATCTTCCGCACGCCGTCCTTTGCAATCGATCGCGTCTTCACTTCGACAAAGGCCAAAACGTCGCCGTCGTAGCCCGCCATGTCGATTTCGCCCTTCAATCCCGGCACGGCGTAATTACGTGCAACCATCACGTAGCCTTTTCTGCGCAAATACCAATACGCATACGTCTCGCCGCGAACACCGGTCACACGCGCCCGTTGCTTCACAGATTTTTGTGCCGCATCCGATTGCGTCTCGGGCGCCAGCCCCTTTCGCGCGGCAAAATCGACCATCGCAAACATCATTCGCGCAAACATCCGGCCCTCAGGCGTCTCGTTCCACTTCGCCGATGCAGCTATCGAGCGCCCGCACGGCAAACCCCGCCTGCTCCTCGTCAATCAAAAGCGGCGGCGCGAGGCGCAGCGTACTTTCGCCCGCTCCCAAAATCAAGAGGCCTTTGTGGAACGCCGCTTCCAGGATTTTTCGACGCAAATCCGGCGCGGGCTGCTTCGTCTTTTGATCGCGCACGATCTCGACGCCGATCATCAGTCCTCGGCCGCGCACATCGCCCACGATTTTGTGGCGTTCGGTCCAGTCGGCCATCCTCGCAAAAATAAAATCGCCCATTCGCG
>DATEME010000458.1:0-1539 GCA_035275865.1 Candidatus Acidiferrales bacterium
ATCTCTTCGGCAATAGCAGGAGTCAATTCTTTGCCCGGCTCCGGATGCACAATAAGCACGAGCTGCTCGCCGACCATCGTGCGCGCGGACCAGAGAAAATTCGCGGCGAATACACACGATTCCTTCACGGGTAGGCCGTCGAAAACAGTTTCGATGTCCTCGGGGTAAATATTCTTCCCTTCTTCGGTCACGATCATGTTTTTCTTGCGACCGAAAAGCTGCAATTGACCGGACTCATCGAGACGGCCCAGGTCTCCGGTAATAAGCCAGCCATCGACAATCGTCTCCGCCGTTTGCTCTGGATCATCCAGATAATGCGACATGACGGTCTTGCTGCGAACGGCGACTTCGCCGACGCCACCTTCGCCCGGATTCAAAATCCGGATTTCCATCGCGCGCACGGGACGCCCTACTGTATCTGGACGAAACGGACGTTGATCGTTCACCGTAATTGCCGTGCACGCTTCGGTGCAACCATAGCCGTTATAAATCGGAATGCCCAGATCGTGGAAAAATTCGATGGTCGCAGGCTCTGTAAATGCACCGCCGACGAGCAATGCGCGCAAACCGCCCCCGAACGCTGCGTGAATCTCCTTGAGTAATCTGCGGCTCAAGCCCAGCCGCGGCTTGTTTTCCGTGAGGGCGCGATTCGTCGCGATCAGCACATTTAGAACACGCCGCTTGAATGGCGGCAGCGCTGCAAATTTCTCCGTCAGGCCGCGCTGCAGGTTTTTCAGGATCACCGGCACGACGGCCATGTACGTGATGCCATACCGCGTAAAGGCGTCGCGGATATATTCCGGCCGCAGCGTGCGCAGGTGGACCACCGTGCCGCCGCCCGTAAACGGCATGATAAAGCCGCCCATGAAATCGATCGCGTGGTTCGTCGGGATGATGCTCAGATACCGAGCGCCGGGCCAGAACGGAAAAATCGGCGCCACAGCGGCTGCCTGTTCGAGATAATTCTCGTGCGTCAGAACGCAGCCCTTCGGACGTCCGCCCGTGCCGGAGGAATAGACGATGCAGGCGGGATCCTTGCGCTCACGGGACATAAAGTTTGGCTCACGCGCTACGCGGAAGTCTTCCCAGCGCGCCGCGCCGGCCAAGTCCGCGTTCGGCGGCGCTTCGGTGACGAGCACAGCTCGCACTGCAAGCTCCGCGAACTTCTCGGCCTTTGCGATTGCGCGCCATAAGTGATATTCGATCACTAGAAATTCTGCTTTCGAATGAGCGAGCAGCCTCAGCTGATCCTCGGCCGGTAATTTGTAATCGAGCGGGACCAAAACGCCACCGCAATAAAAGGCGGCATACGCCGAAATCAGCCATTTCGCCTGATTCGTCATCAGGATCGCGATGCGCGTACCTGGCGAAAGTCCCGTGTCCTGCAATGCCGCTGCGAGCGGCAGGGCCGATTCCTTGAATTGCCGGTACGTGAGGCGGCAATTCTCGCGTTCGCGATCGGATTCGATCAGATAAGTTTCGTCGGGCCAACTCTCGAGCGCGGCACGCAGCGCTTCACCCAGCGAACTGTATTTGTGA
>DATEME010000459.1:0-17609 GCA_035275865.1 Candidatus Acidiferrales bacterium
GGAATGCGAAGGACCGGCATGCGGAAGAGCCGATGGACCGCTCCCTGGCGAGCAGTGGAGCGCTCGTCGTTGCCATCGACATGACGTGGGCGTCGGAAGCGGCGTATCCGGCCTGCGTGCAGGACGCCAATTACGGTGTTCGCTGGCTCAAAACGAAAGCGGTGCAGTGGAATGGCGATGTTTCGAGATTCGGCCTCTACGGCAGTTCGAGCGGCGGCCACGTCGCAGAGCTTTTATGCATGCGCCCGCATGATCCGCGTTACGGGATGATTCCGCTTGCCGGTGCACCCAAGGTCGATGCCACGATTTCTTACGCCGCGATGCGCGCACCCATCAGTGATACAGTCGGACGCTTCGAGAATGCGAAAAAGCTGAATCGCGCCGATATGGTGAAGAACAACACATTGTTCTTCACTACTTGGGACACCATACACGAATCGAATCCGCAGGAGATCCTCGACCGCCGCGAAGCTATCACGCTCGTCCCGATGCTGATCATGGCGGGCTCGCTGGATGACAACGTACTGCCCCAGTTTCAGAAGAAATTTGCCGCTTCCTACAAGGCGGCCGGCGGCAACGTCGAACTGGAGATTTTCGAAGGCGCCCAGCACGAATGGGTTGCCACACCCGGCCCGCTCACCGATCGCGCACACGAGATGGTCAAAATGTTCATTGCGCGCCAATTGAAGGCACAAACGATGGCGAGCTTCACGCCGTAACGGCTTCCGCCTCCTCGTCTCCGGCATGATGCGGCTTGTGCGCCGCGATCACTTTTTCAGCCAATTCCGACGGCACAAAGTCGTAGTGCGAAAATTCCATCGAATAGCTGCCGCGCCCCTGCGTCAGCGAAGTTAGCTCGTTCGCGTAGCTGAGCATTTCCGAGAGCGGCACCTGTGCTTTGATGATCACGTTGTGCCCTCTCACTTCGCTGCCGCTGATTTTCCCGCGCCGCCCGCTCAAATGGCCCATCAGGTCGCCTGAGTATTGATCCGGCGCGTAAACCTCCACCTGCATGATCGGTTCGAGCAGCGCCGGTCGAGCCTGTTTCATCGCTTCCTTGAATGCAAGTGAGCCGGCAATCTTGAATGCCATATCGCTCGAATCCACGTCGTGATATTTCCCGTCATAAAGACTCGCACGGAAATCGACGACAGGGAATCCGGCCAAATAGCCGCGCTCGGCCGAATCGCGAATTCCTTTTTCGACCGATGGAATCCAGTTCTTCGGGATCGCGCCGCCGAAAATATCGTCGACGAACTCGATGCCCTTGCCGCGCGGCAGCGGTTCCATCTTGATGCGGCACAATCCGAATTGACCGTGACCGCCGGTTTGTTTCTTGTGCTTGCCTTCGGCGTCGGCTTTGCCGCGAATTGTCTCGCGATAGGGCACTTTCGGCGGCTTCACGGTCATCTCGACGTGATACCGCTTCCGGAGCTTTGCCACGACGACTTCGATATGCTGTTGGCCCGATCCGCTGAGCAGAAACTCCTTCGTCTGCGGGTCGCGCCCGAAGCGCAGCGCCAGATCTTCCTCGAGAATCTTGTGAATCGCGACGCCGATGCGATCTTCATCCGCCCGCGTCTTAGGCTCGACGGCAAACGTAATCGACGGCTCGGGAATTCGCGCACCCGCATAAAAAATCGGCGCGTTCTTATCGCCAAGCGTTTCGCCCGAAACCGTATCCTTCAGTTTCATGACGGCGCCGATGTCTCCGGCATTCAGAACCGGCGTCTCGGTCGTCGTTTTGCCTTGTACGGCTTGTATATGTTGCAGGCGCTCTTGCGAGCTCCGGTTGAAGTTCGTCAATGTCGCGTCATTCTTCAGCACGCCGGACATCACTTTGAAATACGTGATTCGGCCCGCGAATGCATCGGCCAGCGTCTTGAAAACGAAAATCGAAAGACGCTCCGCGCTTGAAATCTTCCGTTTGTTCTGATGTTCCGCCGTCTGCGTCGCGCGATCCGGCGTGTCGTAACCGGCCGCATTGCCCCGATTCGCAGGCGACGGACAGATCTCCGCTATGAAATCCAAAATCGCATCGCTGCCGATGTTGTGGAGCGCTGAACTCAGCAGCACCGGAAAAATCTTCTTCGCCTCGAACTCTTCGCGCAGGCCCTTCTTCAGATCCTCCACGGGCAGCGTGCCTTGATCGAAAAACTCCTGCATCAACTCGTCATCGCCCTCAGCCACCATTTCGACGAGCGCTTCATGGGCGGCCTTAGCTTCCTCCGCCAAATCCGCTGGGATGTCTTCAATCTTGGCTTTGCCGTCTCCATCCGGCGTATAGATAAGGGCCTTCATGCCGACAAGATCGATCACGCCGCGAAACCCTTTTTCGGCGCCGATCGGCAACTGCATCGGCACCACGCCGCGGCCGAATACTTCCTCGAGCGATTTCAAGGCTTTACCGAAGCTCGCCAGTTCACGGTCCATCCAGTTGATCACAAACGCGCGCGGCTGTTCATATTCCGTCGCGTAATCCCACACTTTTTCCGTCACCACCTGCACGCCCGCAAGCGCGTCCACCACGATCAACGAAGCGTCCGCCGCAATGAGCGACGCCTTCGTATCGTTGATAAAAGTCGAATATCCCGGCGTGTCGAGAAAATTGATCTTCTTCTTTTCTGTCTGCCCTGTGGCTGCCCATTCCGCGTACGCGATCCCGGTCTGAATCGAAATCTTTCGCGCGATCTCTTCCTCATCCCAGTCCGTCGGCGCCGTGCCCTCGGTCACTTTGCCCAGCCGCTGCGTCATCCCGGCGGTGAAGAGCAACGACGACACGAGCTGGGTTTTCCCCGTATCGCCGTGGCCTACAATGCCCACGTTGCGGATTCCTTCGGTCTCATACGATTTCATATGTCACCTCTCTTTTTTCGGAACGTATAGCTTCAGGGCGGGCGCGTCCGGAGGAGGGAATTACGGCGGGCACGTCAGTCGGTCTTGCAATGGGCCACGCGTAGCGGAAAAGCACCGCCACGATAGGAGCCTTCTCGTAATCGGGACGGAATCGTCCTACCCACAAGACAGGCATTTCGCTAGGGATTGTGAGGCGGGACGAATTGGCGCTGCGCGTTGCGATGATCATCACGCTTTCTGCTGATGCGCGATGGCCCGCCCGCTTTCTTGAGCCTGTCTCGGCGGGTCTTGCGTCCCCGTGAACCTACGCCCGCGGAACACAGGGACGGCAGAGCCGGGATGCTAGCACAGCGCTGGACGCGGATTCAACCAGAGGAAACGTGTACCGCCGGCAAGCTTCGATTGAGTTTCGCGCAATCCCGCCTGCGACACATTGACAGTTAGCGCGTGGGTGCTATAGTCGGCGCGATTGCTGTGGACAAAGGCGGCGTGCCCGTAAGTCTTCTCGCGTTGGGCGCAGCAGCGAGGAAAATCGGAGGGAAATAATGAGTGGTAAAGCTTTGGCATTTATCTTTGCGGTTTCATTGTGCGCTGCACCGGCTTTTTCGCAAAACGACAAATGGCTACCGAACGACGTGAATCGCCCTGTGCCTACCGTTGTTACCCCCGGCGCCGTGCCCGGCGCCGCGCCATCGGACGCGACAATACTTTTTGACGGAAAAGATCTTTCGAACTGGCAAGGCGCAGACGGCAACGATCCGAAGTGGAAAGTAGTCGACGGCGCATTCGAGATCGTGCGCGGCTCAGGGAATATTCACACCAAGCAGGCGTTTGGCGATTGCCAGTTGCATATCGAATGGAAAGAGCCCTCTCCCGCACAAGGAATGGATCAGAGCCGAGGCAATAGCGGCATCATGCTCATGAGCAGCTACGAAATCCAAGTGCTCGATATGGACGGAAATAAAACCTACGCGGATGGCGGCGCGGGAGCGATTTACGGCCAATATCCGCCGCTCGTTACGGCATCCCGCAAGTCCGGGGAATGGCAGGCGTACGACATTATTTTTCGTCGTCCCCGCTTTGATGAAGCCGGCCATCTCACGAGCCCAGCTCGCGTCACCGTGCTGCTCAACGGAGTGCTCGTGCAGGACAATACAACGCCTACCGGTCCCACAGCATTTCACGACAGGCCGCCCTATTTGCCGGGCCCGGATAAATATCCAATCACTCTGCAGGATCACGGTGCGCCGGTACAGTATAGGAACGTCTGGATTCGCAACTTGCCCGACCCGGTTCCAACATTGCACTACGCGGCAGACGAGCCGATCCAAATCAGTCCTAGCGATCTCGCCGCATATGCCGGAACCTACGCCATCGATGAGAATTCGAGCATCATCGTCGAAGTTTCGGGGGATGGACTTATGACGCGGCGCCAATTCACGGGCGGTAGAGGCGGCCGCGGAGGTCGCGGCCAAGCGCCGCAATCCGCGCCGTCAGCGAATGCCGCGCCGATGCCGACGCCGATTTTGTTGCCGATCAACGAAGACTCGTTCGTTGCCGAATGGTCCGGCAATGCCTCGCGCGTCACGTTTACGCGAGATTCCAAGCACCAGATCACCGGGCTCGTCATGCAGAATGGCGATCTATTCTTCTACGCGAAGCGAACAGACCAAGCGGCGCCCGCAATCGCGACTTCGCCGCAATGACGGAGGCATAGAGCGGCTTCGGCACGGATCTCGCGGAGCGCCAATCAGGAGTCCGTCGTTCCCGCGATGCGCTTTTTGATCTCGCGTTCGTATTGCGGAAAATAGCGGGAGATGATGGTGAGATCGAATCTCCCGAGGATCGATTCTTTCGATTCGTGTTCGAGCAGAAATTCGAACGAGCGGCGAATCAGTTCCTCGGGCGAAACTGTCCCGCTCGTCAGGCGAGTGTAATCCTTTTCCGCAAGCGTGACGCGGTGCGACGATTCGGATTTGCCTTCGATCACGCGAACCGCGTACGCATTCTCGCCCGCATTGTTCACTTCGATCTTAGGCGCCATGTGCACGCTTCTACGCGGAAAAATGCCTTCTCTTACGCAACAATCATAGACTATCGCAGATGCTTTGCGTGCCTGAGTTAAGCGAGCGCGGCCGCCGCAGGATTTGTCTCGCGGGATTTTGCGAGAATAGTTTTCAGCATAGCGGGAATTTCGAAGACGGCCCGGTTATCGATCGCGGCGGCGTTGGCGCGATAGCTCGCGAGCGTCGCGGGCTGAATCAGCTGCGCGACGGCCGCTTCGATGCCCCGAAAATTCTGCAGCACGATGCCGACCTCTTTTTCCACAACCCACTCGGTGTTGTATCGCTCTTGCGGCAGCGTCCACGAATTGCATTCGACAATCACCGGCAGCTTCATCGCGAGCGCTTCGCTCACGCTGCCGGGTCCCGGCTTGCCGATAAAACAATCCGCGAGCTGCATGTAATAATTTACACGCGTCGTAAAGCCTTCGATGAAAACCGGAACGCGCCATTGGCGAGCGCGCAGCGCAGCCGCGAGCCTCTCATTTTTTCCGCAAATGAAAATCAACTGTAGCGGCAAACCCGAGCGATCGAGCCGCTCAGCGATCTGCAGCATTACCTTGGAACCGTGTCCGCCAAAGAGCACAAGACCTGTGGTTAAATCGGGCCGCAATTTCAAATGCATCCGTTCAGCGGCGCGATCGGCGACCGGAGCCTCGTAAAAGCGGGGATGGAGGATCATTCCTGAGGCGCGAAAAAGCTTGTCGTCCGCGTGCCCCAAGGCTTTTGCTTGCGCAACAGCACGATCCGAACCGCAGATGAAATATTGATCCTGGCGCTCCATCCAAAAATGCGGAGGATAATCCGCGATATCTGTGAGGATCGTGACGAACGGTCGACCGGGGAAAACGCCTTTCAGGCTTTCGTACATCGCGCGGTTGAAATGCGGCACAAACGACACAACCATGTCCGGCTTGACCTGCCTCCAGAGCCTTTCGAATAACCGAACCGTGGGACGACGATAAAGCCGCAACGTGAATTGCAGGACCTTTAGCAACTGAGCGCTTCCCAGCGTCCAGCCCGTGCTCAACATGCGATTGTAAAAGTCTTGAATGCGAATCCCCGTGTATTTTTTGAGGATGTCGAGCTCGTCGAGGAGTTCCTGAATGTTCGTAAGCTGCACTTCCCAGGGAAGTTGCTGGGATTTGATTGCCATTTGAAGGGCGGTGGCCGCCGCCCGATGCCCGCCGCCTGCGTCGAAGAAGCAGAACTCGATGCGTTCCATGCGCGGCGATTCTGGCAAGAGGAGCACTCCTGAATATTACAGTCGCATAAATTGTGGAAAATTATGTGCCGAAAAAGATAACTCCCTGCATTTTCAGAAGTTTAGCGGGAGTGTCATATGGCCGTAACAACGAATGTCTATATTCGTATCGTGAAGTGCGATATGCACGTCCACTCTTACTACTCGGGACTGTGCACCACCCCTTTCGTCAAACGATTTTGCCGGGAGAGTTATAGCGACCCGCAAGACGTATACTCGACGCTGCGCCGGCGCGGGATGACCCTTTTCACCTTAACCGATCACGATTCGATTGAAGGTTCAGAGGCCCTGCGGGGCCATCCCGACTTTTTCCTGAGCGAGGAGCTGACGTGCCGGATGCCCAGCGGTACGGAAGTCCATGTGGGAGTTTATGACTTCCATGAGCGCCAGCACGAGCAGCTCCAGCGCAGGAAAGACGACATGCTGTCGCTCATCATGTATCTGACAGAGCGGAAGCTTTTTTTCAGCATCAATCACGTGTTCTCGAGCTTGACTGGCCCGCGAGAAATTGAAGACTTTTCGTGGTTCGAAGAATACTTCCCAGCAATCGAAACGCACAACAGCCACATGCTGGAGGGCGCGAACGCCAGTGCGGCGCGGCTCGCGCAGCAGTGGAATAAGGTCGGCGTGGGCGGCAGCGATGCCCATGCGCTTGCTTCCGTTGGCATGGCCTACACCGAAGTGCCGGGAGCGCGTAACAAAGCAGATTTTTTTGCGGGATTGCGGAGCGGGTTCGGGCGCGTAGCCGGCGATTGCGGCAGTTTTGCGCGGCTCACGCGCGATGTGCTCGTCATCAGCGCCGGCTTGATGCGCGAAAAGGCATGGACGAGGCTGCTTGCGCCGCTCGGCCTGCTGGTTCCTCTCGCGACGGCGATGAACTATTACGAAGAAAGAGCATTTGACCGGCGGTGGGCCGCGCGAGTGTTGACCCACTCCAGACCCAAGCCGCGTAAAGCAACAGTCTCTTCATATCACGTTCACACAGGGCATTTAGCGTTCCAGGAGCGGGCTATCGCAAGCGGAGGATAATAAGGAGGGCGCGATGACGGTGCGAAAGGCGGTTTGGAACCAGATCGAGTCCAACGATCACCGGTTGATGCGCCGTGTTCATCGCTGGCGCGCTCCGCGATGGTTTCGCATCGTGATGATCGCGATGACCCGAGGCGGCGATGGCTGGCTCTGGTACGCCATCGGCGTAATCCTCGCGATCTTCGGCGGCGACGAACGCTTTTTCGCGATTGGCGCCGGAGCTTCGGCCGCCGTAACCGGAATCCTCATCTTCTCGGTACTGAAGCATTCCAGTCGGCGCAAACGGCCGTGCGAGATTGAACCGCACTGCTGGTCCTCGATTTTGCCGCCGGACAAATATTCCTTTCCTTCCGGACATTCAATCACCGCATTCGCCGTGGCGACTTCGCTTGGCCTGTTCTATCCACAATTGCTGGCCGTGCTGCTGACCGCCGCCTTTCTGATTGCAGCTTCGCGAATTATTCTCGGCATGCATTTCCTCAGTGACGTGCTGGTAGGATGCGCGCTGGGAGTGTTGTTGGGACTAGTGAGCTTCCACTGCTTCACGCTCCTCTGAGTGAGGAACGCTTTTCTAATGCCTTACCAAACGTATGCAGCCAGCACTTGCGGCTGACCGGAGTTCTGCCCGATCACCGTCGTCTTCAAAACGATTTGCAAGTTGCTCTTTTTCCAGTTGCCTGGCGCGAGTTTGGAGGCAGCTTCGAGGCAGGCCACCTGCGCAAGGCATTCGGCAGCAGCCTCCGTACCGAAATGGTGGATACCGGCTACGGTGATCACGGAATGGCCCGTGGTCGCGTCTATGACGCGAGAAATGAGGCCGTAATCGACTGACGCAGTTACAGACCTGAACTGATTGGGAACCGACCATTGTCGGGACGAGGGGTTTCGCAGATCCGCAATGTATCCGAACGAATCATCATGGCCGAAGGCGAACCTTAGACCCGTGGCGAGCCGCATTGTCCACTGATTATCGAAGGCCCCGATCAGGACGACCGGGCCCTCTTTCAAATCGTCCAAAGTCACGTCTTCGGTGGCACGAACTCGGAAATCCTGGCCTTTCCTACCTAATATGCCCGACACGAGCGAGAGAGCTACAGAATCTCCAAGGGACACCACATGAGGAACCAAGGCAGGCGTCTGCGGCGCGGGGACGGAACTCGTGACTGCTTGAACGGGAGATGCCCCTGACCGAAACGAGGGAGGCACCGGATCAGGAATGCACAAAAGGGCCGAAGAATTTGTAGAAACGACCGGTCCCCAAAACCGGTCCAAGGCCGTTTGACGCGTGCTGCCAAGCAGAAAAATGCAAAGTGCCAGGCACGGTGTCAGAGCACAGCCGACCACAAGCCAATGCTTTGTATTCCATGGCTGTTTCTTCTCATTCGTCGTTGTGGCTGGTGCAGGCGTCTCGCGCCGAGGACCGTCATACGAAAACTTGAACTCGGGAACATAGGAGCCGCGCTCGAATTCGATCCGCATCTCGCGCTCGTGCCCGAGCGCCTCATAGTACTGAGTGATTCGCTTGCGAACTTCAGCGGCGGTTACGCGGACTACAGGATCGGTGCTCGTATCGTAATCGGGGTCGCGGCCAAAGACGGAAACGCCGAGCGTCCGCTCCTTTAGTCCTTCCGTTTCTCCCATGAGAGCGTGATTTACGGTGTAACGGAGGAAATCGGGGAACCGCTTGCTGTTTCTAAAAAGGGAACTGGCAAGAATGCGTTCGAGTTGCTCCTTGACCATTTCCCGCTGTGACGCTGAATACGCGGGATGCGCCGATGTGGCGGCGGACCCGGTGCCTCCCAAGTGAAAATCTCTTGTTGAAGACATAAACCCCCTGCACTCCCCGAAAATTGGCCGGGAGTATAGTCCGTTTCACCCAGTGAAGCAAGCATTGAAAACACGCGGCTACACCTTAAAGCGCGAAATCCTGGTACCTCCTGAGTATCGATACCTTGCTTTACGGCTCGAGAGTCTCGCTGGTATGTTGTTCCCAAAGCGGAATTTATCACCCCACCGCCGACTTTACCGCATCCCGCTTGACTGAACCGGAAGTAATTAATCTACACACCACGCCATTACCACGGATGCGGCCGTGTGGGCGGTCGGCGTGCCTCGCTTCTTGTTGCAGGGGGAAAAGCCGTCTGGCTCGCTCGTACGTGGAGAGGCTGCACCGAATTCGGGTGTGGAGGCGAGTGTGATTAAGCGAATAGGGGTGGTATTGCTTCTCGCTGTGGCTTTCCTCTTTGCAAATTCCGCGCAGGCTCAGACGGTTGCTGGCTCGATCCTCGGTACTGCAGTCGATCAAACCGGTGCAGTGGTTCCCGGCGCAAACGTCATTCTAAAATCGCCGGCCACTGGCATCAGCCGCAACGCCGTGTCGGATGCCAATGGCGTCTTTCACTTCCCAAATCTTAATCCTGATACCTACACGGTTACCATTAACGCCCAAGGGTTCAAGCAGAGCACGACGACAGGCATTGAGCTTGGCCAAGGTGAGACCCGCGACTTGGGCAAGGTCGCGCTCGAAGTCGGCGCAATGTCGCAAGAAGTCTCCGTCTCCGCCGCCGTTACTCCGATTCAGACAGCCAGCAGCGAAAAGAGCACCGAGATTACGGCCGCTGAGATTGCCAACCTTCCTATGGGTCGCGACCTATGGGCGGCCACCGATTTCGTGCCGGGCGTCGTAGCTGGTGCGATCCCCGCCGCCGTGACCACGCCGAACGATACTGGCCCTAATATCAACGGTAACACATCGGCGAAGAACATCACGGTAGATGGCATCACCGATTTGGATACGGGCTCGAACGGCACTCTTCACTACATGCCGAATGTGGATGCGGTTCAGGAAATCAAGGTGCTGAGTTCTAACTACCAGGCAGAATTTGGCCGTAACTCAGGTGGAACGATCACCGTCGTCACTAAAAGCGGCACGCAACAGTTCCACGGCAGCGGTTGGGAAAATTACCAAAATAACTGGATGAATGCTAACGATTGGTTCAATAAGCAAAACTTCGACCCGTCCAAGCCGAACAACAACATTACCCCGCGCGCCAAGAGCCGGTTCAATGTTCGTGGTTATAGCATCGGCGGGCCGGTTTATATTCCGAACCACCTGAACGCAGAGAAGAAGCACCTATTCTTTTTCGTCTCTCAGGAGTTCACGGGGCAATACGTTTCGGGAGCACTCCAGCAAAAAACGACTCCAACCCTCAATGAGATCGGCCTTGGTCCCGGTTCAGCCACGTGCCCTGCTGGAAGCGCCGACTTTAGCAATCTTTTTGACAGCGGCGGTCACCCCATTATTATCCAAGACCCGCTTGCGTCGACACCTTATTCGCAGTTTCCCAGCAACTGCATTCCGAAGAATCGTATTGACCCCCAAGGGCAGCAGATGCTCGCGATGCTTCCCCAGCCGAACTTCGTCCCAACAGGGTCGAACGTCAACCAGTTCAACTTCGTTTCGCAGGCGCCGGGCGCCCACATCCGCCGCAACGATGTCGTGCGCATCGATGTGAACCCGACCTCTAAAGTGACCGCCTATTTCCGCTACATCAATGACCATGACGACATGGCATCGCTCTACAACGGAATCCAATGGGCTGGCAATGAACCGTTGCTGAACGGAGAGAGCGGAAACCCAGTCAACGTTATCGATCACCCCAACCCCGGTCACGGGTACGAGGGCTCTGTGGTTTGGACGATTACTCCTACTCTAGTGAACGAGTTAACCGTTGCAAACGACTGGAATACTTGGTCTTGGTACACTCCGCAGTCAGAAATGCTCGAGAGGGGCAGAAATACCAAGTACAATCCGAACCTGAATCCACCAACGCTCTTTCCCCTCGCTATTGGGGGCGGCTCAAAGACTGGGTCTGTGCTCCAACCCATTCCGGCGAGCGGCACGAGTTCCACCAATGCCAATAATATGTTTAACCTACTGCCGGGCATGACTTACGGCGGTGGTCAAGCCAATGAAATGAGCTTCGCCCTTGGCAATGGCCCGTACTACAACGAAAACCCCATTTGGACAGTGGAAGACAACCTGAGCAAAGTCGTCGGCAACCACCAGTTCAAGATGGGCATTTATTGGGAACGCAACGTCAAGGTGCAACCGGGCGGAAGCTACAATGGAGCCTTTAACTTTGCGCCGGTTTCAACCAATCCCGTGAACACGGGTTTCGGTCCATGCCCGTCGGGTAGCACCTGCGGTGACGGATACGCCAACGCTTTGCTGGGCTATTTCAACACCTACACGCAGCAAACCAGCCGCTCCGTATTTTCTACGCACTACCATAACGTGGAGTTTTACGTCCAGGATAACTGGCGCGCCACACGGCGGCTCACGCTCGATCTCGGTGTCCGCTTCTACTATCAGCAGCCACAGTGGGACCAGCACGGAACGTTCTCTGAGTTCGTGCCCTCTGCCTACAGTGCGGCGAATGCGCCGACAATTCTTCAGCCCTACTGCAACGTCGCGTCGAGCGAAACGAACCCATGCAAGGCCGCGAATGAATTCGCTGTAGCGAACCCCAGTGCCCCCGGT
Organism: Candidatus Acidiferrales bacterium; assembly: GCA_035275865.1. Lineage (GTDB taxonomy): Bacteria > Acidobacteriota > Terriglobia > Acidiferrales > UBA7541 > Palsa-295. The sequence continues at coordinate 11,756 of DATEME010000459.1, forward strand.
ACGCTCTATCCGGCTTCGGACATCGGCGACTATCTGCCGGGTACGACGGTTGCGGGTGCATCCAATGGCATGGTCTACATAGGCAAGGGATACCCTTACCAAATGGCGCATTGGGCCGTTCCCGCCGTTCGAGTTGGCGCCGCGTATGATGTGTTTGGAAACGGCAAGACGGCAATTCGTGGCGGCTTCGGGGTATTCTACGACCGCCTGGACGGAAACCAAGTATATGGTATGTCCGGCCAGCCTCCGGTTACCTATACCGAGGCAGACAACTTCGACTGCCTCGGCACTGGCACAGCCGCCTGCCCAAACAACACCCCAGGCTTGGCGGGAATTGGAAACGGCGGTTTGATTGCCCCGATCAGCGCGCGCGGCTGGTTCAATCAAAGCGTTCCTTATGGCCCGGTCGTTCGGAACGGCAGCCTTGGCATCCAGCAGGATGTTGGGTTCAATACAGTAGTGGACATCTCCTGGACGGGCAATTTCACGCGCAAGGCCAACTTCACGATTAACGAGAACCCGCTTGCTCTCGGCGCTGATTTCAACAACGTCAGCACGGTGACAGGTCAACCCCTTACGCAGAACGGAGGCGTGCTCGAGAAGCAAGGCACAAATACGGCAGGCACCACCAATGGGTATTTGTTGAACGGCACGACAGCGACGCCAAACTATCTGGGATGGCAGGACATCACCGTAGAAGGGTTCATCGGTTACACGAACTACAACAACCTGGGCATTTCCGTTCACCGACGCCTATCCAAGGGTCTACTGTTGGGAGGCGCCTACACCTGGTCAAAGGCCCTCACGCTTGGAAATTACAGCACGCTGCTAACGCCGTCCCAGAACAACCAATACTATTATGGGCCGAACAGTAATGATCGGCGCCAAAACCTGTTGATCAATTGGTCATACAGCCTGCCAAAGGCGAGCACAGCGTTCCACGACAACAAGCTCGTCGGTTTCGCGCTCGATAATTGGGTGTTCTCCGGCGACGCCGTTTTCCAAAGCGGTGCGCCGTTTACTCCAACCTTCGCAGCACCATCGTCGAGCGTCGCAGACATCACTGGAACGGCGGCTATAACCCCTCGGCCTAACTATGTGGGGGGAGCGCAGAATCTAAACGCCGTCAACTTTGGCTCGTGCACAGGGTGGGGCAGCGCCGGTCCCGGCGTGAAGTACATCTTCAATCCTTGTGCATTCACAGCCCCGGTTCAGGCAGCTACCTGGAACACGAAGCTCAATGGCGGTGCCGGCGGCGTGCAGTACACAAGCTGCACCCAATTGTGCCTCGGATCCACCGGTCAGGGTATGTTCTACGGGCGCGGCCTGAATAACTTCAACTTCACGCTCGAAAAGCGCCTTCCGATCGGCGCAGAAGGGCGGCGTCAATTCCGGTTCCAGTTCGAGGCCTTCAACGTCTTCAACCACCCACAGTTCACTGGCCTGAGCTCGACAGCAACTTCAGCAACCTTCTCGACCACTTTTTGCAATTCGAAAAATGCCGTTGGATGCGCGGCCGCAAGCCCCGTGCTAGCTAGCTTCGAAACGCCGAACAACAAGAAGTTCGGGCAGGCGACTAGCGACACTGGTGCGCGTATCTTGGAGGGCAATATCCGCTTCGAGTTCTAGAGCGGAGCATGGTTCTACGGGCCGCCAGCGTCTGGCACAGCGGTCGCTGGTGGCCCGATTTTTATGCGCCAAGTGGGGTCAAAATGCGGCACTTTAAGCGGGTTTATGGCGCCACTTTTGGCATTTTGCGTTATATCGCCTGCGCCACTTTGCGTACATTTATGGACGCAATGTGCGTAATCACATGGACGCATTTTGCGCCAGAGTGCCTGTCGCAAATGCTGCAGATAAAGTCAACGGTTTGACGTAACGATTGCTCTAGGCAGTACGTCAACTTTAGAGATTTTTGCTTCTTGCTCAGTGACCAGTCGGAGGTGGGGTTTGAAATTCGGAAAGCTTGCAGGGTGTGTAGCGCTGGTTTGCGCTGTGAGCCTGTTCTCCTATGTCTCAGCGCAGGAGCCGGCGGCGCAACAAGAGGAAGGCGCGCCGGCTGCTCCCGCAGCTGGAGGACGCGGCGGTCGTGGTGGCAGGGGTGGGCCCGCTCAGGGCAGAGGGCCGAATTTTCCGCAACAAACGCGCAAATTGGCGAATCCGGACGTGATCGCGCACGGTAAAGCGCTGTTCGTAGTGAACTGCACGGCCTGCCATGGCGCGGACCTGCGCGGCGGCGCCATGGGCGGTCCGAATTTGCTTCGTTCCCAGCTTGCGTTGAGCGACCAGCATGGCGAGCTTATTGCGCCGATCGTTCGTGGCGCCCGGCAAGATAAGGGAATGCCTGCTTTCACGTCATTGGGCGACGACGATGTGATCGCCATCGCCGAATATATTCACAGCGTACTCGCTGAAATCGGACGGCAAGGCCGTCCGCCGGGTACAGAGGATTTGCCGGTGCTGAACATCCTTAAATATGGAGATCCTGTGGCAGGAAAGGCGTATTTTGACTCCAAATGCGCAAGCTGCCATTCCGTTACCGGCGACCTGGCGGGCATTGGCGCCAAATATCCTGCGGATGGCCATGACCTGCAGAACGCCTGGGTTTCGGGGGGCGGCGGTGGGGGTCGTGGCGGCCGAGGCGCGGCTTCCGATACAGCCGGCAAGCCAACGACAGTAGTTGTCACCATGAGCAACGGCGACAAGGTGGAAGGAACGCTCCTCCAGGGAAACGAATTCGAGGTGACGTTAGTCGAGCAAGATGGAACTCGGCGTACGATCGACCGTGATGCGCGCGTTGCAAGCGTAACTGTGCACGAGCCGGACGAGGCTCATAAAAAGCTTGTGATGACGCTGGAAGACAAAGATATGCACAATGTGACGGCTTACCTGGCCAGCATCAAGTGAAAGGCGAAATCAATCGATGAAAAAATTTCTGCTTGTATCCTTGTTGTTGCTGGTGCCGGGCATAATCATTGGGCAATCAAGTGGGCTCGATCCCAAGACGATTCTTAAGCCGCTCGGAAACGATTGGCCCACGTTTTCAGGTGACTACACCGGCAAGCGCTACAGTTCGCTGAAACTGATTAACCAGTCAAACGTGGCAAATCTCAGCCTCTCGTGGCTCAGTGCGCTCACGACCGGGTGCGGCCCAAATGGGCTGGGTAGTGGACCCGCTGCGGCTTTCGGAGGCGGGTTTGGTCGTGGAGGCGGCGCGCTTGCTTACCCGACCATCGTTGGTGGACTCGGTGACGGAAGTCTGAACACCTGCGGTCCGGCCCGTCTTGGCAGCACGATGCTAATGGTCAACGGGATAATCTATCTGACGTCACCGGACAACGCGTGGGCCGTGGACGCACGCGATGGCTCGATTATCTGGCACTACTATTGGAAGACGCGCGGGGGCACGCACACCGGCAACCGCGGACTGGGTATGTATGGAGACTGGCTGTTCATGGAAGTGCACGATGACATGCTGATCTCGCTCGACGCGAAAACAGGCAAGGAGCGCTGGCACAGGGAAATCTCCAGCTTCGATGATCAGTATTTCTCCTCGATGGCGCCAGTGGTTATCGGTAATCATGTGCTGGCTGGAACCGGGGATGACGAGGACGCGCCTGGTTTCCTTCAGTCGTTCGATCCGGAGACCGGCGAGCGCCAGTGGATCACGTACACAGTGCCAATGAAGCAAGGCGATCCGGGACTGGATTCTTGGCCCAGCCTGGACGCGGCCAGCCATGGCGGGGGGCAAGTTTGGACTCCTGGTGCATACGATCCCGAAACGAACTTTTACATATTTGGTACAGGTAATCCGACGCCGGCCTACACGCAAGGGCGCGGCGATGGCGACAACCTGGGTACATGCACTTTGATAGCTGTCGATGTGAATACGGGAGAAAAGAAGTGGTCTTATCAAACGTCGCCGCACGATACGCACGACTGGGACTCGACGCAAGTGCCGGTTTTGGCGGACCTCATGTTCCAGGGGAAGATGCGCAAGGTGGTGATGCAAGCGACCCGCAACGGATATTTCTTTGTTCTCGACCGCACAACGGGCGAACATCTCGTAACCGGCAAATTCGGAACGACGAACGTATGGGCCTCCGGCATCGATGAGAAGGGCCGCCCCAAGCGCAATCCCGAAAAAGACGCAACGATTCCTGGCTCTCTTGTGAATGGTTCTGTAACAAATTATCCGCCACCTAGTTTTTCTCCGGACACGGGATTGTTCTACGTCGAAGAGAACAACGATCTGCGCATCAGCTATCTGATCGATCCCGATCCGCGCGGATCAATGGGCCTGGGCGGCACGGGCGGAGGCGCCGGCTTCTCGTACGGTTCCAATATCGACGCAATCGATTACAAAACAGGCAAGATCGTGTGGCGCCATCCGACCGAGGGAAGCCCGGGTCTATTGACCACTGCCGGGAAGCTTCTATTCAGCGGCGATGGAAATTATCTTGTTGCGCTAGACCCGGCTACAGGTAAGACTCTCTGGCACACGAAGATTGGGGCCGTTGGGAACGCACCGGAGACGTATATGCTGGATGGTCACCAGTATTTGTTGGCGACCGGCGGTAATCAATTGTTCGCTTTCGTCTTGAACCAACCGGCGTCGACTACGGAAAAGCAGTTGTCCGCATCTGCCGGGCATTAAAGGGTTGGGAGTAGAAACAGAAAATTCTATTTGCAGGGCGAGGCTGTACCAAAGGAGCGTACATGAAATATTCGAGGCGCGATTTCGGTAAGTTTGCATTAGGGACTCTCCCTGTGGCGTCGGCGATTCTAGCCGATCCACGGCGGTTCTTTGCAGCTGAAAAGCCAAATTCCAAAATCAAAGGCGTCCAGATAGGTACGATCACCTATAGCTTCCGCAGCATGCCCGATCAAAGTGCGGAAGCAACGCTCGGCTACCTAACTGGCTCCGGCATCAGCGCATGTGAGTTGATGAACGGGCCGTGCTGGGACTATGCGTATAAGAAGACCGGCTTCACACCGCCGAGTAACGGCCGGGGCGGATTTGGCGGTGGTGGCGCCAGGGGACGTGGACCCGCACCAGAACCGGGTCCTGCCGTTGCTGGACAGCCGTCGTGGGGTGGGAAAGCCTGCCCGACGGCCCCTGGTCGTGGGCCAGCTCCGGAAGGCGCGGCGGCGCGCGGTCGTGGCGGTCGTGGCCAAATGACCCCCGAGCAGCAAGCCGCTGCTGACGCGCTTAAGAAGTGGCAACTTGGTGTCTCGTTAGACGTCTTCAAGGATCTCAAGAAGATGTACAACGACGCCGGCGTCTCGATCTACGCCGTCAAGATCCTTGAAGTAAACGCCGACGACGATTTGCTCGATAAGCAGTTCCAGATCGGGAAGACGCTAGGCGCGAATCATCTGACGGCAGAATTGCCTGCCCACAGCGATACGTCCAGCGCCACCTTGAAGAAAGTAGGTGATGCTGCGGCGCGCAATGGCATGCTTGCCGCGTACCACACGCACTTGCAAGGGCGAATGGATGCGTTCGATGAGGCGTTCTCCGCTTCGAAGGGCAACGCAGCCAACATCGACTTCGGCCACTATGTTGCCGCGGGCGAAGTGGGCGGCACGCCGATGGACTTCCTAGACAAGTTCCATGGCCGCGTCGCCAGCTTCCACCTGAAAGATCGTACGCTTCCGGACCACTGCTCGCTGAACCTGGCCTGGGGAACGGGCGATACCCCAATCAAGCAAATCCTGCAGCTCGTAGAGAAGAACAAGTGGCCAATTCCGGCGACGATTGAGTTGGAGTACGAGATACCGGAGGGGTCGGACGCGGTGAAGGAAGTCGCGAAGTGCCTCGCATACTGCCGCACGGCGCTCGCCTGATCAA
>DATEME010000460.1:0-2365 GCA_035275865.1 Candidatus Acidiferrales bacterium
TGCCTCCTGACCCTCAACCAAGCTTGTCAGGAGAACACACGTGCCGTCCGGAAATTCGAGTGCGTCATGATGCACCTGCGGCATGTCTTTGTTGACTTGCCTAAAGATCGCCATCCTAAAGTTTATTGTTTCCGCCTTACATCGAAAGAAGCCGGATGGAGCGCACTTCACCTCCTCGGAAAAAGCAAGCTCTGTTCCGGGAAGAATGCACACCGCCGTTGTGGAATCCTCCGGTGCGGCAAACCCTTGTGTACCGGTCCTGAAGTTGATTGTCGTAAGCTTGTCACCGACCTTAGCAGGCCGGGATTTGACATGGTGCAGACTGTAGTCGCACATGGCAGCGGAACTCCTCTGATATTGCCAAGCCCAGCTCCCTTAGAGGAGCTAAGCAAGGAACGGGCCAATATTGTAATCACGCAAGGCCGAATCGTGGGGGTGCCACGGGGCAGCGGATCGTGCACTACATGGTCAGCTGATGTCGGTCGTGGCGCTATCTGCTGATCAAGGCCGCGCTGCACGAAGACGGCCAAGCCTTGGATAAAGCCATCGCCGAGCTTGGCCCGGCGAATTCAACGAGTCCCCTCTCTGCACTTGGGGAGAGGGTGAGGCCGAGGGCGACGTCATAGCTCTGGCGCTCGCCAGCGCGATGAGCGAAGCTATACGACGAGCTCAGTTACAATTTCATTCGCGATATTGCGCCGATTGCCACGTCTCAGAGGTTGTGGACATGACGAAGGGCGTGCTACTTCGCATCTTCATGCTCGAAGGGCAGCGTCACCATAGTGAACTGCTTTACGATTGGCTGCTGCGCCGCGCCCGCGAGATGGGGATCACGGGCGGTGCAGCTTTCCGCGAGATTGCCGGTTACGGACGCCACGAACGGTTGCACGAGCAATTCTTCTTCGAGTTGGCGGGTGACCTGCCAGTCGAAGTGGTGTTTGCGATGACTCAGTCGGACAGTCAAAAATTTCTGGATCTTCTCGCATGTGAGAAGTTATCGCTATTTTACATCAGTAGTGCGTGCGAGTTCGGCCATGTAGGCGAGTGATATGCGCGGACGGCTCGCGATGGTCCTCAAGAGGGCACCGCTGCGCTTTATTTTTGGGGTCATTTCCGCGAAAAATCGGGGTCAAAACGCGTCAGGGAATGGCTTTGGAACCCCTGGCTGAGTCCGGCAAAGTGCGACCGGGTGGTCCCTTGTCTCGACCTCGAGGACGAAACCGGATAGACCGTTTCAGCGAGGCGATGAAGGTCGGCTCAGTATGATCATTCGCTTTGGCAACGACGACTATGCTGAGCACGGAATTTCGACGCCGTTGCGCCATCATCGGAGGGGGCAAGCCATGGCCCTGCGAGACGACCAGCACCTTTCGTTCCCGCAGTTGCTCATGCTCGTCATGATCGTCGGTGTGACGTTGTCTCTGGTGGGCGCGGCGGCGGGCACTGTCGCAATCAAGATGTTCTTGGGAGGGTGACGGACCGCCATCTAAGTCTTCGCAGATCTAGCAATAGCGCTGGCAATAATGAATCCAGCGGTCTGTGGGCCACCATGCGGTGCCTCTATCAATCGTGATCACGACGACCGTCAGGACGCCAATCAACACCGCTAGCAGAACGGCGTAGGAGAAGAGCCGCCGCACAAGCATCGTGCTCTCCCGCGCGGTTGCGCACTGAACACGCACTCAGGTGGCGGGCCACCAACGAAGTAGCTGTGGGAGCCCGCCCAGGTAATGTCACGTCGGCTTAGACTAGAACGCCATGCTACCTCGATGGAACACGGTGCTCGATCGCGCCTCGACGACAGAAAACGAGCCCAGTGCGCGTGGCGCTGTCGATCTGGCGCCGTCTGGCACGCTCGGTCAACACCGGCGGCACGCTGCGGCGGCATTCGTTCCCGCCGCCTCGACGACCAAATCTTGTGCGAGGCGACGGCGCGTAATTAAGCAATCAACTTAAATCTGCGGCATGCGAAGCGTTTGATTTTGCCACACAGTGATCAGCTTTCAGCGATCGGATTGTTGTCGAAACGGCATAATGACGTTGTCGAAACTGCATATGACGCGAGCATCCGCGGACGGGCAACAGGGGGCTCTGTTGACGCGCGGCAATCGGCACCGTTAGCGAACCCCTGAATCGCACGAATGTCAGCCGATGTAAGCGACGCGCTTCTGGGCTGCCTCTTCCGCCGGCGTCTTCGGCTGTGCTGGAAGCTGAAGCATCTACTAGTGCGCGATCGCTGCCGACGTGGCACCCCCACGATTTGGCCTTGGGTGATTACAACGTTGGCCCTTTCTTTGCATATCGAAAAAAGCTGAAAGCCAGTGTGCACCCGCGCACGCTCCACCGCGCGCCATGGACGGGAGGT
>DATEME010000461.1:0-11583 GCA_035275865.1 Candidatus Acidiferrales bacterium
AGCGCGACTTCGCAATAGCGGGGCATGTGGACGACATTTTAGCAGCGGAGATGGCGCTGAAGGAGGCAAAGGAGGTAGAGGACGTGAAGGAGGTCGAGCATAAAAGCGTCCCGGTCCACGAGACCATTTATGGCGTCGCTACAAATTCACGAGGACGATGCCGGCGAAGATCAGGGCGATGCCGCACCACTGAGTCTTGCGCAGGGGTTCGCGGACGAAGATCGCGCCGAGCAGCACCGTGACGGCGCCGTAGAGCGATGAGAGCACCGCCACGACGCTGACGTGGCCGAGGCTCATGCCCACGTTATTAGCGACGAAGGCGGCGGTGTCGACTAGACCGACGACGGCGAGGAGCCACCACACGTTGCCGCGCGGAAGAGAAACGTCGCGGCGCAGGGGCATGGCGGCCAGCAAGAGCGCAAAAAATGAAGTGAGACGCGCCACCCAAACGGACGCCGCGCCGCCGATTTCGCGAACGACGTGAAATCCGAACCACCAGAACATCAGGCCGAAGCCGCAAGCGGAGAGGATGGCCCATCCTCCGCCACGGACCAGCCGAGCAGGTGCGGCTTGGATCGTTTGATCGGGTGCAGTTTCCGGTTTGGAGCTTCGCGCCTCTGCTGGCTCTGGCGTCGGCGACATAGAGAGCGCGGCAAGAATCACGCCGACAAAAATGACGGCGACACCGGCGCCGTGAACCGCACTGAGGCGCTCGCCGCTGATGAGGGAGAGCGTAACTGTGACGGCGGGATAGGCCGATGAGACGGGCGCGGCGACGCTCATGGTGCCGATTTCGAAAGCATGAAACAGCGCGAGAGATGCGGCTGTGTTAACGAGCGCGCCGACAATCGCGAAAACCCAAGGGCGCGGACCGAAGACGGCGAGACGCGCCCATGCGCCGGTGCGCCACAAGTAGAGCGTCAGCACGGCGCCGCCGAAAATCTGCATCAGCATAAGGGTGCGGTAGGCGCCGATGCGCCGGGAGGCGAAGCGCGCGCAGAAATCCGACGTGCCCCAGCAGACGGCGGCGGTGAGGCCGAGAATTATTTCCAAATATCTCTCCGGTGAAGTCGAAGAAGAATATCACGCGCGACGGGCACCACCATGCTGGGCAAGAGGCAGAAGCCAAAGCAAGAGAGATCCTCCGGGACGCGATGCGCGTCCCTTGACGTTGGATTTGTAAGGATGAATGTCAGTTTCGTCAGGAGCGCTTTTTTACTTCCAGACCAAGAATGGCCATCACCTTTTGCAGGTCTTTCCAGACATCGGCTTTCGCGGGCGGGTTGCGCAGCAGATAGGCAGGATGATACGTCGCCATTAGCTTTCCACCGTGGAAGTCGAAAAACTGGCCCCGGAATCGCGAGATGCCCTGATTGGTCTGGAGAAGTGTCTGCGCGGAGCACGCGCCGAGGCAGACGATTACCTTGGGATTGATGGCGGCGAGCTGGCGGAGCAGATAGGGCGAGCAGGTGGCAATTTCGTCCTTTTCGGGGAGGCGATTCTCGGGCGGGCGGCATTTGACAACGTTGGCGATGTAAACATCGGAGCGCTTCAGGCCCATCGCTTCGATCATTTGCGTCAGAAGTTTTCCGGCGCGGCCGACGAACGGCTCGCCTTGCACGTCTTCGTCATGGCCGGGGCCTTCGCCGACGAAGACGAGCTCGGCTTTCGGATTGCCGACGCCGAAGACGATTTGTGTGCGGGCTTTGTGGAGTTTGCAGCGAGTGCAGCCGGGGCCGATGTCGGCGCGGATTTTTTCCAGCGAATCGTTTTCTACTTTTTCCTCGAACAAAGAAATCTCCGGGGCTTTTTGGGTGAATGCAGGAACGGCGGCGGGCTTGGCCATTGCCAGCGGCGGGCCCTGAGATGCAACGGCGGGCTTAGCGGCCGGCGCGGTTGAGAGCGATTGCTCCGGCGGGGCGATGGGCTTCGATGCTGCGGAGGCATTCTCGTTTGGCGCAGCGACTCCGGCTACAGTTGGAGCCGTTCGGCTGCGGTTGCAAAAGAATGGGCCGAGATTCAAATCGTCCGCGTATTGCAGCCATGCCTCGAGTTGCGACTGTTTTGTGGCGTCCATGGATTGCCGATTATCGAGCACGGAAGCTGAATCTACAAGACAGATCGGCCGGTAAAATGACGCTCTCGATTTAATTAATATATCGCTTCGCTCTGTTCTTCCTCTTAACCTCTACCCTTGCCCGATTTTGTGCCTCGGCTAGCTTAAGGACCTTCTCCGTACGCCGCAATAACCCTTCCGCCCGGGAGAGCGCGACCACAGTTCGTTTGCCCAAGTGAGTCGACGCAGCTTCTCTGATCACGTTATCGCCATTGAGAAACGACTCGACCTCACGTTCGAGTTTCGTTCGATTCCTAATCTTTTTCCCGGGTGCCAGGCGCACCCTGAAGCCGGCAAATGCCTCGGCGTAGTTCATCCGATCGGCCGAGGACAATTCCTTCTCAGCACCATCCAGCAAATCGCTCATCGTCTCCCGCCACTCTGAGCTGGAGAGCGCCTTCATTCTACCTAGCTGCGGTAATTTTCAGGGCGAGGGCTTGATCGAGGATTTTGTCGGCGACTTCGCGCTTCGTCATTTTGGGGAGGGGGATGTCGCGGCCGTCGCGCAGGACGAGCGTGACGATGTTCGTGTCGGTATCGAACCCTGCGCCTTCTTGCGTTACGTCATTGGCGACGATCATGTCCGCGCCTTTACGCTGGAGCTTGCCGCGGGCGTTTTCGACGAGACGATTGGTTTCGGCGGCGAAACCGACGACGACGGATCCCCCCTTCACCCGGCCGAGTTCGGCGAGAATGTCGGCGGTGGGCTCGAGGTCGAGAGTGATGCGGCCTTCGCTGCGCTTGATTTTGTTTGCGTGGATTGCGGCGGGGCGATAATCCGCCACGGCCGCGGCCATGATGAGGATCGTCGCTTCCGGCGCGCGAGTCATGACCGCTGACCGCATTTCTTCCGTGGAACGAACGGGAACCCAATCGACGCCGGCGGGCGGATCCAATTCGACCGGGCCGCTAACGAGAATTGTGCGCGCGCCGCGGCGCAGGGCGGCTTCGGCGATTGCGTAACCCATTTTCCCGGACGAGCGATTCGTGAGAAAACGAACAGGGTCGAGGTCTTCGCGCGTGGGACCGGCCGTGATCAGGACGGTCTGGCCCGCGAGGTCTTTGCGAAGCCCAAGAACGTCGCTGACTTTTCGGACGATAGAATCTGTGGCGGCGAGGCGGCCTGCACCCGTCATGCCGCACGCGAGATAGCCTTCGTCAGGATCGACAACGTGAACGCCGCGGACGCGGAGAGTCGCGAGATTTTCCTGCGTCGCCGGATGCTCCCACATGTTCACATTCATCGCGGGAGCGACGAGGACGGGCGCTTTGGTCGCTATGTAAAGCGTGGAGAGAAAATCGTCTGCTGCGCCGTGCGCGAATTTCGAAAGAATGTCCGCAGTGGCGGGTGCGACGAGCAATAAGTCGATGCGCTGCGCTACGGCCATGTGTTCGATCGCGCTCTCGACATTTGCGGGAGCTGCCGAATCGGCGCCGAACATTTCGGTGATCACTTTTTTGCCGGTGAGCGCGGCGAAGGTAAGCGGCGTAATGAATTCCTGTGCGGCGCGCGTCATCACCACCTGTACGTCGAGGCCCTCGTCCTGCAAGCGGCGAACGAGCTCCGCCGCCTTATATACGGCAACGCCTCCGGTGACGCCTAGAGCGATCTTCATAGTCTTCTAAGATGCCGCGACTTTATAGGCTGTGTCGCAACGCGGGAGGGCTTTCGTAGAGACCGGCTTTCGTTTTAGCCGGTCACCGATCAAACGACTCTCCTTATCGCGGAGCCACGGAACGCCCAATTTGCCGCCGAAGTACCGTTTCTGCCTTTTTCCGCACCCCGTGAAGGCGCCGCTACGAAAAACAAAATCAAATCCAAGATGCCACCGAGAGACGCGCGCAAAAAACGTAGCAACGGTGGCCGCTGCAAAACCTAGCCTTTGCGGCGGCGGCCGTCCGCTTCCTCTTCCGGATTCACCTCGGGTGCTTCGTATTCGAGCATGCCGGCCTGCAATTCCTCTTCGGCAATGCGAGTATTTTTCCGGGAGCGCGGATTTTCCAACAGCGGACGGCCGCCGATCATTAATTGGCGCGCACGGCGCGAAACCACGACCACGTAGGCAAACTGGCTGTCCGGCGCCTGATTCGAAACGCTCATGTCCAAGTTATCCTCCGAAAGTTTTCACAATTTCGCAAATTCGCCGTTCGTTGCGGGCCATGCGGCACCGCGAGGCGAGCACGATGCTCTGCACTTCGCGCCCGGCGCGCTCCAAGTCATCGTTGATCACGGCAAAATCGTACGAGCGGTAGCTTCGCATCTCTTCGAGGGCGCGGTCGAGGCGGCGGCGAATCTCCTCCTCGGAGTCCTGTCCGCGCTCGCGGATGCGCCGCTCAAGATCGGCGCTCGACGGCGGCAAAACGAAAATTGCCACCGCATCCGGCAGATTTTTCTTCGCTTGCAACGCCCCTTGAACGTCGATCTCAAGCACGAGATCGTTTTTCTGTTCGCGTGCCTGATCCACCCACTTGCGCGGAGTGCCGTACCAGTTCTTGCCGAAGACCTGCGCGTACTCGAGGAAGTCGCCCCGATCGATCATCTGGCGAAACTCCTCTTCGGTAACGAAATTGTACCATTTGCCCTTGTTTTCCGTCTTGCGAGGAGCGCGAGTCGTGCAGCTTACGGACGCGATGGTCCGCGGCAACTCCAGAATCTTTTGTACAAGGGTCGATTTCCCCGAACCTGACGGCCCGGAAACGATCAGGACAAGCGGCTCCCAAAGGCTCATTCGATATTTTGCACCTGTTCGCGCAATTTTTCGATCTCGGATTTGAGTTCGAGTCCTATTTGGGTCATCTCCAGTCCTTCGGCTTCGCTCCCCGGTGTTTTCGAAAGCGTGGTGTTCGCTTCGCGCTGCATTTCCTGCAGCAGGAAGTCCATCTTCTTTCCCACGTCGGAAGCGCCCGCAAGCAGCGACTCAAATTGTTGCACGTGACTGCGCAGGCGCGCCAGTTCTTCGGCAACGTCGCTGCGCTCGGCGGCAATGGCCGCTTCCTGCGCGAGGCGCGTTGGATCAACGGGAGCCTCGCCGAGCAATTCTTTCAGGCGCGTCTCCAGCCGCTTCGCAAACGCCGGGCGGACGCGCTCGGCCAGTTTTTCCATACGCGCGACCAGCTTCTGCATAGCGGCGAGCCGGGTAGCCATTTCTTCGCACAGATGGCCGGCTTCCTGCTCGCGCATTTTGTCGAGCTTGTCGATTGCTTCGGAAAGGCTCCTCGTGATGGCCGTTTCCAGACGCTCCATTTCATTCTCGATCGACGCGACAGGAGGACCGATTACGCCGGGCAAACGCAAGATGCCCGCGAGGTCCGGCTCGTTGCGCATGGCGAATTTTTCGCGGAGCTCCTTCACAGCTCGCATGTAAGCGGCCGCAACCTCCTGATTGACGCCGACCGCAGCGGGACCCGCCATTTCATATTGCACGGTCAGATCGACGTGACCGCGGCGCAAACGTTCGCGAACGATCTTGCGCATCACGGGCTCCAGCGGCTCGAAGCCCTCGGGAACGCGCAGGTGCAAATCGAGAAAGCGATGATTCACGCTACGGAGCGAAACACGCAGGCTCCAGCCGTTTTCCACTGCATGCGCTTGTGCGTAGCCGGTCATTGAACGAAGGCCGCGGGGCATCATCCACCCTCCGCCGCGCGGACCGTATCGGCATCGCGGAACTGCATTTCGTAAAGCCGGGCGTAGATGCCGCCGCGCGCGAGAAGCTCATCATGCGTGCCGCGCTCCGCGATTACACCTCCATCCACCACAACGATCACATCGGCACGCCTGATCGTCGTGAGGCGATGCGCGATCACGAAGACCGTGCGGCCGGTCATTAAGTTGTTCAGGGCATCCTGCACTTGCATTTCGGATTCGGTGTCCAGCTCGGATGTGGCCTCGTCGAGGATCAGGATGGGCGCGTCTTTCAGCAGCGCGCGAGCGATCGCAAGGCGCTGGCGTTGGCCACCCGAGAGACGCTGGCCGCGATCGCCGACGATCGTCTGATAGCCATCGGGCATCTTCGTGATGAAATCATGGGCCAGAGCCGCTTGCGCCGCTGCCCGGACCTTCGCTTCCGGCATTTTCGGCTGGCCGTAACACAGATTGCTCCAGATCGTATCGTTGAAGAGGATCGTTTCCTGAGTCACGATGGCCATCTGCTCGCGGAGCGAACGAAGCGTCACGTCGCGGATGTCGTGCCCATCGATTCGAATCGCGCCGGAGGTCGCATCCAAAAATCGAGGAAGGAGGTTCACGAGCGTAGTTTTTCCGGCGCCGCTTGAGCCAACGATTGCAACGACCGTGCCGGCAGGGACCTCCAGATCGATACCGCGCAAAATCAAACCGCTGCTGTCATAGCCGAACATCGCCTCGTTAAACTCAATCGACCGTGAGAAGGGCGGCAGCACTTTTGCGCCCGCGACCTCGACGACTTCTTCCGGCATATCGATATACTCGAAAACTTGCGCGGAAACGCCGACGGCCTGCAGAAACAGCTGATAGACAGTGCCGAGGCGCTTGAGCGGCTCGGCTGCCTTGAAGAGCGCGAAGGCGAAAGCGACAAACGAGCCTTCTGTCATCCTGTGCGCTTTGATCTCGCCGCGCGCGACGAAAAGGACGAGGGCAATGACGAATGCGCCGAGAAAATCCATAACCGGCGAGGTAGCCGCGAAAGCACGAATCCAGCGCATGTTTTCGCGGAGGAGGCGCTTGGCTTCCTCCCGGAACTTCTGGATTTCAAACTTTTCCATCCCGAAGGCTTTTACGACCCGGTTTCCGCTGATCGTTTCCTGCACGATCTGGCTTAACCCGGCAACGTGCGTCCGGCTCTTTTGCGACGATTTCCGGATCTTGCGCCCGAATTTCCCGGCCGGGAACACCACCAGGGGAACGAGCGCTGCGCAACCGACTGCCATTCTCCAGTCGATAACGAGCAAGGCGAGAACGAAAGCCACGAGGCTGAACGATTGCCGGAAAAGCTCCGCGAACCAGTCGGAAAACGCGGGGCGCATCTGCTCTATGTCACTGATCACGGCGGACATCACGCGTCCGACGGCGTTTTCCTGAAAAAATCCGACAGGCTGTTGGACCACCTTCGCATAGACCCGGTTGCGCAAATCCGTGATGCTGGAAAGGCCGGCGTGCTGAATCAGCAGGCTGCCGGCGTATTCGGCGACACCTTTCACGACGAATATAGTGAGCAGCGCGACGGCGAATACATTAAAGACGTTGTGAATCGACTCGGGTACAAAGGAACGTAGATCGAGCGTGAAATTCGTGTATGGAATTGTGAACAGGGGAAGTGTCTGTGCCGGAGTGCTGGGATTTAATACGACGTCGACCGCAGGTTTGATCGCTAGCGCGACGATTCCTTCGAGCGCCCCCATCAGCAGCATCAGCAGAATGCCCAGCACAAGTTGCGGAGCGTACGGCTTCAAATAGCCAAGCAGACGGCGAATCTCTTCGCGCTCGCTGAGCAAGGACCGATGTTCCATGTGTTCCGTTTTCAAGCGGGGACCCTAGACAGCCAACCTAAAGTGCCTGCGAACATACACCCGGTTCACGACGCAATTTTATCCATGTCGCGGTGCAGGACTTTCGCCGCGATTCCCTGCTTCTGCAAATCGTGCCGGATTCGCTCCGCCAGCGCCACCGAACGATGCCTACCCCCAGTGCATCCCAGCGCGACGGTGAGATAGCTCTTTCCTTCACCGGCGTAATGCGGAATCAAATAGCGCAGCAGCGCCTCGATCCGCTTCACGAACTGCCCCGTCTGCGGAAAAGAATAAATATAGCGCGCCACCGCGGGATCTTTCCCGCTATGCGGGCGCAGCCGCGGCACGAAATGCGGATTCGGCAGGAAGCGCACATCGAAGACGAGGTCCGCGTCCTGCGGAATGCCGTAACGATACCCGAAGCTCACTACGGATACCATCATCGCTCGCCGGCCCGTGGAATCGAATCGCTTGATGATGAAATCGCGCAACTCGTGAACGTTGAATTTTGTCGTGTCGATGATTACATCCGCGAGGCGGCGGATCGGCGCCATGCGTTTGCGTTCGGCGCGGATGCCGTCTGCAATCGTGCCGTGCGCGGCGAGTGGATGCGGACGGCGCGTTTCGCTGAAGCGGCGGATCAGCGCCGTGTCGCTAGCCTCGATAAAAATCAGCGTCGTATCGTGCTCGGCGCTCAGCTTGCGGTAAATGTCGGGAAATTTACCGATCAGTGCGCGTTCGCGCGCGTCAACAAGCAGCGCGGCGCGATCGATTTCACCGCGACCCGCTTCAAAAATGTCGCCGAATGCGGGGATAAGACCGACGGGTAGATTGTCTACGCAATAGAAGCCAAGATCTTCGAATGTATTGAGGACGGAACCCTTACCCGATCCGGAAAGGCCGGTGAGTATGACGAGTTGGCGAGTGGGGCGGCGCGGCTTCGGGCGCTTCCGGGCGGGGCGGCTCACGGTGGCGGCAGGCTACGCTTTCACCCGGCGGCGGTGCGTGCTCGGGATGCGCAGATCCTCGCGATATTTCGCCACGGTGCGCCGCGTCACGTCGATTCCTTCATCCTTCAGCTTCTTCGTGATCTGGTCGTCGGTGAGCGGGTGGGCGGTGTCTTCGGCTTCGATCATCTGCTTCACGCGCCGTTTGAGCGAGAGCAGCGACATTTCCATGCCTTGCGGCCCGTTCACGGATTCGGAGAAGAAGCTGCGCAATTCCATTACGCCGCGCGGCGTGTGGACGTATTTGTTCGCCACGGCCCGGCTCACAGTCGAGGGATGCACGCCGACTTCCTCGGCTACTTCCTTGATCATCATCGGCCTCAGATGGTCAGGGCCGTAATCGAGAAAATCAGCTTGGCGGCGCAGGATCGATTGGCAGACGCGCTGGATGGTGTGTTTGCGCTGCTCGATATTCTTCATCAGCTGAATCGCGGCAGTGAAACGCTCTTTCACGTAATTGCGCACGTCGCGATCGGCTGCGTCGCGCGAGAGGAGGCGACGGTACGTGGGATTCAAACGCAGCTGCGGCACGTCGTCGTCGTTCATGAAGACCTGCCATTCGCCCTCTTCCTTGCGGAATTGCACGTCCGGTTCAACGAGACGCGGCTCGGTCTTGTTGTAACGAGAGCCGGGCCGCGGATCGAGGCGCTTGATCACGTCCACAGCGCGCTTTACAAGTTCCACAGGCCGGTTCAGCGCGCGCGAAACTTCCTTCAGCTGATTGTTCTGCAAAAGCTTCAGGTGTTCGGTGATGATCTGCTGCGCGAGCACGTTTTGCGGATCGACGACCTTGAGTTGAAGCAGCAGGCATTCCTGCAGGTCGCGGGCGCCGATTCCGGGTGGATCGAACTCCTGGACCATGGTTAGCGCTTCTTCCACGTCTTCCGTGGAGTAGTTCCCGGAGGCGGCGATTTCTTCCAGCGTGGCGGTGAGATAGCCGTTTTCGTCGAGGTTGCCGATGATCGATTCGGCGATTTTGCGAACCGTCTCCGAACAGATCGCCACGCTCAGTTGCCACGTGAGGTGGTCGGCAAGGCTCGATGGCGAGGAGAGGAACTTATCGAAGCTGGGCTTCTCGATCTCTTCGTGTTCGCTGCTGGCGATGCGCTCTGCGCCCGTGTCGAGGTATTGGGTGAAAAATGAGCCGAAGTCGAACTCGTCAAACGGATTGGAACCTTCGCCCTCTGGAACGTTTTCCGTTTCCTTCTTCAGAAAGGCTTCGTCGGTGTAACTCTCGGCCTGAACGCCCGTCTCTTCGAGCTCTTCGAGGACGGGGTTGGCCATGATCTCCTGATTGATCATCTCCTTTAGTTCCAAGCGATTAAGCGCCAAGACGCTCACCATTTGGACCAAGCCCGGCGTCAGAATCTGTTTCTGCGCAAGGCGGAGATGAAGTTTTGGTGCGAGATAATTCATTGTTTTAACGGCGTTTAGTGCAGCCGGAATGCTTCTCCCAGATAGATGCGCCTCACGTCGGCGCTCGCTGAAATTTCGGCTGGCGTCCCCGTCGCCAGTATCTTCCCTTCACTAATAATATAGGCCCGATTCGTCACGGCCAGCGTCTCCTGCACGTTATGGTCTGTGATGAGAACGCCAATGCCAGCCGCGCTCAAGTCCGCAATTATCTTCTGGATATCGACCACGGTAAGCGGGTCGATTCCGGAAAAAGGCTCGTCCAGCAACATGAACGAGGGCGAAAGCACCAACGAACGGGCTATCTCCAGCCTGCGCCGCTCTCCCCCCGAAAGCACATGCGCGTAGCTGTAACGGACTCCGTCCAACCCCATCTGCGAAAGCAGCTCTTCCACTCGTTCACGGCGCTGCTCCGGCGCGAGCGAAAGCGTCTCGAGCACCGCCAGAAGGTTCTCTTCGACCGTCAACTTGCGAAAGACCGAGGGCTCCTGAGGAAGATAGCTGATGCCGTTGCGGGCCCGGAGGTACATGGGGAGGTCGGTGATATCCTCGTCATCCAACAGCACCCGGCCGTAATCCGGCGGAACGAGCCCGACCAATATATTGAACGTCGTAGTTTTTCCTGCGCCGTTCGGCCCGAGCAGACCAACTACTTCGCCCTGGCGAATCTCTAGGCTGACGTTGTCAACGACTCTACGACCCCGGTACGCTTTCTTGAGATCAGAAGCCTGAAGCTTTTCCATGCAGGTTCATTTCTCAACCCGGTGCCTGGTCAGCGTGCGCGAACCCTCTTCGGAATCCACCGAAATCGTATCACTCGCTACATCGAAGGTCAACGAATGGCCCGTGGTTGTATTGCCGTTCCCATCTGTAATCCTTGGCTGACCGCCGGAAAATACGAACTTTCCGCGCGCCGCGTCGTATTCGGCTTGCTCCGCGTAGGCGTGAATGCCGTTTTGGCTCACGATGACGCCGCCTTGCGCCATGGCGCGCTGCAATCCCCCGAATGGCTGAGTGTAACCATTGATCGGTGCACGATTTTTGCCCGTGGCGGGTGCGAGATAGACGCTGAGGGTCTGCGAATGTAAAGAACCCTGTTCAGAACTAGCTGTAACGCCGCCCTCTAGGAATGCCTCACCTTCCCCATTTGAATATGTGAGGCGCTGTGCCCGTATCTGCCACACCAAGGGTTCGGTCGCGTTCGATGATTTCGTCTGGATGGATTTCGAGTTTGGCAATTGGAGCCCTAGCTCCCCCACTTGAGGGAAAACGGCGACCACACTGCCACTCGCGATCAGCCCGCCAACCTGGCGGGATATGGCAATCTGATCCGCATCCAGGACCGCCTGCCCTTGCCACAACCGGGCGTGTCCGCTGAAGGTCACATCACCCGAGTTTATAGATCCCGTTAGCGTGTCGCCAGATATGTGCGCGTCACCTTCACCCAGATTAGGGTTATTGAATCCCGCTGCAGCGGGATCTACACCTTGTGGTTTACCTTTCCCTTCTGGCGGAGCCATTTCAGTCGATATGACGCCACCTGTCGCGCGAATGTCGCCT
>DATEME010000462.1:0-4614 GCA_035275865.1 Candidatus Acidiferrales bacterium
CAAGGCCTTCATCCGCAAGTGGCGGCTGCGCCATCGTCCTGTCGCCGACTGCCTCGAGGAAGCCGGCGACCGCTTGTTCACCTTCACACGGCTGCCGCCAAGTCAGTGGCGAAGCGCGAGAACAACGAACGCGATCGAGCGTCTGCACGAAGAGTTCAAGCGGCGGATCAAGACGCAGACCGTGCTGCCGTCGGCAGAAACAGCAGCGATGTTGTTCTGGGCGCTGCTCGCCTCTGGTCAGATCAACATGCGCAAGGTTGATGGTTGGCAGACCCTCGCCACAAAGCCCATCGATCAGCCGATTGACCTCGCCGCCTGACCAGATACTCTCGAAATGCCGGAGATCGCGTCACCAAATTCCAACACCACTCGCGACGGCACCGCCAGCCTCGCCTCCCTCCCTTAGTTGCGCGAAGCTCGGCGTTGCCAGAGCGGTCATCGCCAGCCCCAAGGCGAGCGCAGCCGTCACGTGTTTGCTCGCACTGACCATGATCGGTCTCCTTCCAATTCGCCCCCCGGCGCGA
Source organism: Candidatus Acidiferrales bacterium (assembly GCA_035275865.1). Lineage (GTDB taxonomy): Bacteria > Acidobacteriota > Terriglobia > Acidiferrales > UBA7541 > Palsa-295. The sequence goes on from DATEME010000462.1 coordinate 525, forward strand.
GCTAAGCGCACGAGCAGAGATCGGAAGGGGCGCGGCTCTGCATTGCCGCAACCCTGCCGGCCGCACCGCGCAGGAACCTTTTACAAAACAGTCATGCCACGCGCGCCATGCGTGGAACCGGTGGCGCGCGCCGGTCGGCTGGTGTACCAGCCCTTCAGCCATGGTGGGGTCGGCGGCGCTAGGCGCGGGCGGCTGGGCTCGCTCCGCCGCCGCTGGGGTGCCCTTCCATCGGCACGGAGGGTGGGGCTTTTTTCAAAGAGGCGCGCACCCGCGGTGTCCCTACGATGGGCTCAGGGCGCATATTCACCACCAGTGAGGAAAAGTTACTCGGGGCGATCTTGGGAGAACGAGGCGGCGATGCGCTCATACGAAAACGGTGAAATCCTGCAAGCGACAATCTTGCCGCGGCTGAAACCTTTCTTCTCAGGCGATTACACCACAACCCGCTGCGAGGTCCGGTTCGCTGAAGAATTTGATCAGTAAGCCACCCTGATAGGGCCTACGCTCAGGAGCCATCCGAGAGAGATCGGCTATGCTATTCGTCGTTCACGCAGTCGACAAGACGGACATGTTGCCCACACGGGCCAAATTCTATCGCGCTCACCGCGTTCATCTCGATGACGCCGTTAACTACGATGTCGATGTCGTGACTGCGGGTACACTCGTTGCTGATGACGGCGAGACTCCCGTGGGCAGCATATTCGTGATTGACGCCAAGGACCGCGCCGCCGTGGACGCCTTTACCCGTACCGATCCGTATTGCGTAAACAGCGTGTGGGATAAGGTACAAATCCACGGTTATAACAAGAAGCGCGGCACGCCGATTACCAGTCGCTGGACGCGGTGATCGCGAATTAGGTCGGCGCCTGCACGGCAAAGTGAAGTCCGCTGCCGGCCGTCGACGAGGAGCACGTGCATGTCCGCTGCTATCCGCATTGATCTCTGCAGCACCTCCGAGGTTGCGCCCGGCAACGCGCTCAAGGTCGACAAAGCGGGTCTCGTGCTTGCGGTTTTCAATCTTGATGGCGAGTTCTTCGTAACCGCCGATGCCTGCACCCACGGCCCTGGCTCGCTTTCGGAAGGGTTCATCGAGGGTGAGGTCGTCGAGTGCAATTTTCACAATGGCCAGTTCAACATCAAGACTGGCGAAGTGGTGGCGGCGCCCTGCATGATCCCGGTCAAAATCTACAAGACCATCGTCGAGAATGATCGGGTATTCATCGAGGCTGAATGACCTATGAAACGCGAATGGACCTTTGCGATCCGCATCCTAATCTCTTGAAGCTGAAGTTCGCACGATTGGCGCTGACTTGAGCGGGTGTTTTACACCAAGAGGGCACTCGATCAAGACATAGAGTGTCATTGGTCGAATGGAGCGGGCTCCGCTCGCTCGCCAACGCTCAGACTCAGAGCCGCCAAACACCAGCCGGCGCGAGGAACCCATGATGGCCGCTGAGAAAGATTCCGCATCAGCGCCCGCTGAGGCGTTGCTTGAAAATCCGAACTCTCGTCTTGTCATTGTCGGGCAAATTCTTTGCATCCTTGTTCCGCTGGCCGTATGGTTCTCGCCGCTGCCGCTCGGGCCAGTGACCAAGCATGGCTTCGCTATCGTCGGCTTCATGGTGGTGGCGTGGATCACGCGGGCCATGGATTATGCGCTTGCGGGGCTCGTAGGCTGCTTTCTGTTCTGGGCGCTCGGCGTCGTCCGATTTCCGGTGGCGTTCAGCGGGTTCGCCAATGACACCGCCTGGTTTCTATTCGGCGCTCTGCTGCTGGGCGTGATCGCGACCCGGTCGGGCGTGGCGCGCAGGCTGGCGTATTTCATCATGCTGCGTGTCGGGATCACCTATCCCAGGATCTTGCTAGGCCTGATCTTGACCGACTTCCTGCTGACCTTCGTGGTCCCTTCCGGTATTGCCCGCGTCGTGATCATGGCATCGATCGCGCTGGGTCTTGCCGAAGCATTCAGATCGGGTCCCGGAAGCAACGTATCGCGCGGCATGTTCCTGATCCTCAGTTACACGGCCAATATCTTCGACAAGATGATCATCGCCGGCGCAGGCTCAATCACCGCGCGGGGCCTCATCGAGAAGGCGGGCGGGGTCGAGGTGCTGTGGAGCTATTGGTTCGTCGCTTTCCTGCCCTGCAGCATCATCACGGTTCTGGCGGCGTGGTGGTTAACGTTGTGGCTGTACCCGCCGGAAAAGGTCGCGCTGGAAGGAGGCTACGCGTATCTGCGGACGGAAATCGAGAAAATGGGGTCATGGTCCGCGTTAGAGAAGAAAGCCGCGCTGCTGATGGCCCTGGCAATCCTGCTCTGGCTGACGGACTTCATCCATCATATCTCGGCGTCCGTCATCGGAATGGGGGTCGGCCTCTTCGCGCTGCTCCCGCGCGTGGGAATTCTCGACATCGAGGAGATGAGGCGTCTGAACTATTTGCCCGTGTTCTTCGTCGCCGCTGCGGTCAGCATGGGCACCGTGCTGGAGGCGACCAAGGGGCTCGAAGTCCTCACAGACTCCATGTTCGCTTGGATGCAGCCCTACATGACGAACATCTTCACCACGACCATCGTGATGTACTGGACCGCGTTCCTCTATCACTTCTTGCTGGCTAGCGAGATTTCGATGCTCGGCACGTCGATCCCGCTGGTGATGGAATTTGCCAAGTCGCACGACATGCATCCGCTGCTGCTCGGCATGATTTGGACATTCTCCGCAGGCGGAAAGCTCTTCGCCTATCAATCGGGAGTCCTCATCGTAGGTTATTCATACGGATATTTCGCGGCGCGCGATTTGGTGCGTATGGGCGCATGCCTCACCGTCGTAGAGTTCCTCGCTCTGCTTCTACTGGTCCCGTTCTACTGGCCGCTGATCGGCCTTAAATGAGATCGGACGGAAACGCGGGGGCGCCTAACGCGTTTCGATTACGCGCAAGCGCGTACAGATCGGTGGAGAGTCGAATGAAAGCGAGTTGGACCTTTGTGCTGGCGTGGTTGCTGGCGGTAGCGGCCGTTGCCGAGGCTGATGCACAAACTGGGCCGTACCCGAACAAGCCGGTACAAATCATTACCGATTCGTCGGCTGGCAGCACCCCGGACGTGGCCTTGCGGATTGTCGCCGATGGGCTGACCCAGGGCTGGAAGCAACAGGTCTTGGTGAACAACCATCCGGGTGCCGGCGGTAGCCTCGCGGTCCGCCTGGCAGCGGCAGCCGCCCCTGACGGATACACGCTCTACCAGCCGGTGTTGTCGACCTTCGTGTCTTTGCGCCCTCCTGCGCCAAATGTTCCCGTCCACGTGCCGCAGGATTTTTTGCCGATCGGGTTCGTAGCGGAGAACCCGATGTTTATCGCAGTCGCTCCATCGCTCCGCATCTCGACCCTGCCGGAGCTGATCGCGCGCGCCAAAAAGGCTCCCGGCGAAATCACCTATGCGACCACCGGGGTCGGACGCTTGACCCATCTGACCGGGGAACTGTTGCAGCGCGAAGCCGGGATCAAGCTGCTGCTGGTGCCCTATACCGGCGGCCCGTCCCACGCCGTCACCGACGTCGCAACCGGGCGCGTTGCCATGATCATCGAAGGTTATTCAGGCGTCGCGGGAGCGGCGCGATCGGGTTCGATCAAGCTGATCGCGGTCGCATCCGCCAAGCGTCTGGCGGAATTCCCCGATGTCCCCACAGTGGCGGAAACGATTCCAGATTTCCAAGCCACTGGCTGGGCTGTTTTGGTGGCGCCCATTGGCACGTCCGAGGCAATCATCGACAAGATCAGCGAAGACCTGCGCAAAGTGACGCTCGACCAGGAACTGCAAAAGAAGCTTGCGCCGCTAGGGAGCTACACCAATCCGATGTCGCCCGCCGAGGCCACCGCCTTCGTTCACAAGCAGCAGCAGACGTGGCAACCGATCCTCGACGAGATCGCCAAAAACCAGCGCTGAAGGCGGCACAAGCCAAATCGTGCGTTGCCTGCCAGTTGCCAAGTTCCGTTGAGACACCGGAATCGACCCGTGCCGCCAGATTTGCTGGCCTGAAGCCGCGACGATTAGGGCCATGGCGGTTGTTGCAAACGACTGACTGACCCCTGCCAA
>DATEME010000463.1:0-18723 GCA_035275865.1 Candidatus Acidiferrales bacterium
AGATTATGCGGCTTCGACTACGGACCCTACCCGCTCGCCCATCACGACGCGCTTCAAATTCCCGGGCACGTTCATATTGAAGACGACGATTGGCATTTTGTTGTCCATGCAGAGCGAGATCGCCGTGGAATCCATCACAGAGAGTCCCTTTTGCAGCACGTCAAGATAACTGATGCGCTCAAACATCTTCGCGCCGGCAACTTTTTCCGGATCCGCGTCGTAAATGCCGTCCACACGCGTCGCCTTCAAAATCACCTGCGCCTTAATCTCCATTGCGCGAAGAGCGGCGGCGGTATCCGTGGAGAAATACGGATTCCCCGTGCCCCCGGCAAAAATCACTACGCGCTGCTTTTCCAGATGTCGCGTGGCACGGCGCCGAATAAACGGCTCGGCCACCTCATGCATTTCGATTGCACTCATCAGCCGCGTATGGCAACCGGACTTTTCCAGCGTGTCCTGAAGCGCAAGGCCATTGAGTACTGTGGCGAGCATGCCCATGTAATCGCCGGTCGCGCGATCTATGGACAGCCCTCCCTGGCGTGCGCCGCGAAAAATGTTCCCGCCGCCCACCATGATGGCGACTTGCACGCCCAGCTCATTCACTTCCTTGATTTCGCGCGCAATGTCGTGAATCGTTTGTGCGTGAATGCCGTATTCGTCCGGGCCAGAAAGGGATTCACCGGAAAGTTTAACGACGATGCGCTGGTAATTCGGCGCGGTGCGGGTTTCGGCGGATCGTACGGCGGCGTCGGAACTCGTCATGGAAATTTGCGTTTAATGTCCTTACCTGCTCAAGGCAGAGGCATTTTAGCAGAGATTCGCGGTTGAGCGCTCGCTTTCGAAGCAAGAAGAAACAAAAAAAGGGGCTCAACTAACCCGCTCGAGGCGAGTATGCTTGCGCCCCAAAATGATCTCAAAGTTAAACAGCGGGAACGGCTTCGGTTTCGGAAGCAGGCGACTGCGATGCACTATCCATCTCGCCCACTTTGAACCGGGCGAAACGCCGGATGGAAATGTTTTCGCCGATCTTGGCGATCAGCTGATCGACCATCTCCTTCACGCTCACGCCTTCGTCCTTGATGAAATGCTGTTCGTAGAGGCAATTTTCCTCGTAGAACTTCTCCATTTTCCCGTTGACGATCTTCTCGATCACGGCATCCGGCTTGCCCGTCGCCCGCGCCTGCTCGCGGAAGATTTCGCGTTCGCGATCCAGGATCTCCTGCGTCACCTGCTCGCGGCGCAAGAATCGTGGATCTGTCGCCGCAACGTGCATGGCGAGATCGTGGCAGAGGCGCTGGAAATCCTCCGTGCGCGCCACGAAATCGCTCTCGCAATTCACTTCCACGATCGCGCCGATCTTCCCGCCGGCATGGATATAGGACCCCACGATGCCTTCCGACGTCGCCCGCTGCGCCTTTTTCGCGGCAGCGGCTTGTCCCTTCTTCCGCAAAAGATTGATGGCCTGCTCGATATCGCCACCGGATTCCGCCAAGGCGTTTTTGCAATCGGAAAAGCCCGCGCCGGTGCGATCTCGCAACTCCTTCACGAGTTGCGCCGGGATACTCTTCTCAGGTGTAGCCATAAAATGCGCTCATTCCTTCTATTTAGGATGCTTCGATATGTTTCGAGATGTTAGACGCTGTTAAGCGCCGGATTGGTGAGGCCACCGAAAATTCCGTCGCGAGAATCTTGGCGCCTACCTGCGCTGGCTGCTGTCGTCGCCTGATCCGTATTGCACCGACGCCTCTTCCGGCGGCATGACTTCCGAATCCGCGACAGGCTCGCCCTCGACGTAGTCGCCTTCCTGTTTCTCGTAGACTTCGTACGCGCTCGTGTCGACGTATTCCGGAGACTCCTCGGCAGCCAAATCTCCGGCCGCCTTGGTGTCCGCAAGCTGCGTCTGCTCGAAGGACTGGCGGCCAACGACTACGGCGTCGGAAATCTTCGACGTGAACAGGCGAATGGCGCGCAGAGCATCATCGTTGCCCGGTATGATCCAGTCAACGAGACCGGGATCGCAATTCGTATCCACGATGGCTACGACGGTTACGCCCATGCGGCGCGCTTCGCGCACGGCGATTACTTCAGAGTTCGGGTCGATCACGAACATTACGTCCGGCAGCGTCGCCATGCTTTCGACGCCCGCGAAATTTTGCTGGAGGTGCTTCAGCTCGCGTTCGAGGCGCGCGGCTTCTTTCTTCGGAAGCGCGGCCATCCGGCCGTCCTCGATCATTGCCTTCAGCAATTTGAGGCGCTTGATCGATTTCTGCAACGTAACCCAGTTGGTCAGCGTGCCGCCGAGCCAGCGGTGATTCACGTAATACATTCCGCAGCGTTCAGCTTCTTCCTTAATGGCTTCCTGCGCCTGGCGCTTGGTGCCGAGGAAAAGAACGCTCTTGCCCTGACCGGCGCGTTCGGAAACGAATCGCGCAGCGTCGCGAAACATCTTCAAAGTTTTCTGCAGGTCGATAATGTGAATGCCATTGCGTTCACCGAAGATGTATTCCTTCATCTTCGGATTCCATCTGCGCGTCTGGTGGCCGAAGTGAACACCTGCCTCCAGAAGCTCTTTCATTGTGATTTCGACTGCCAAAGTACCTCCTTTTTTCGAAGGGATGCTTCGATTCCGGCTTGCCGCTGGGCGACCTGCCCGAACAGCATCCTTTTTCGCCGGTTCCTTGCCGGCCGTGAGATTTCGTCCGGCCTCGCGGCCGGACGCTTACAACAAACTACCGCTTGCTGAACTGGAAGCGACGGCGCGCGCCCTTCTGGCCGTACTTTTTGCGCTCCTTCATGCGCGGATCGCGCGTCAGGAATCCGTTTTTGCGCAGCGCGGGTCGCAGCTCCGGATTAAGCAGCGAGAGCGCGCGGGAAAGCCCCATGCGCACCGCTCCGGCCTGTCCGCCTACGCCGCCGCCCTTCACCTGCGCGCGGACGTCGAGCTGATCGAGCATCTGCGTGAACTTCAGCGGTTCGACCGCGGCCGTATGCCATGCGACGTTGCGAAAATAATCGTCAACCGGACGGCCGTTGACCGTGAATTTCGCCGGTCCGGCCTTGATGTAAACGCGCGCAATCGCCTCGCGCCTGCGGCCCGTGCCGTAGAATTGCTTGGCACCGTTGCTACCCAAAGAATTCGGTGTAGAACTCAACTTTCCTCCTCAAATGTGCAGCGGACACGAATCCACGCGCAGACACCAATCGGCTGAAACAAACCGCCGAAAAACTACAGCGAGATAGGCTGGGGTTTCTGTCCGGCGTGCCGGGCGAGTAATTCCTTCCCGGCGTAGACGCGCAACTTCTTCGCACGGCGAGCGCGAAGCTTGTTCTTCGGCAGCATTCCAAGCACTGCTTCCCGCACCACTTCTTCCGGACGCCGCGACAGCAGCGACTTCACGGACTCTTCCTTTAATCCGCCCGGCCAACCGCTGTGCCGGCGATACACCTTCTGATCGATCTTATTACCGGTCAACTTCACTCGCTCGGCATTGATCACGACGACGTGATCGCCGCAATCCAAGTGCGGCGTGTATTCCGGCTTATCTTTGCCAATCAGAAGACGCGCCACGCGCGTAGCGATGCGGCCTAGAACCTGGTCTTCGGCGTCGACCACGAACCAGTTCTTGCCGACCATCAAATCTTCGGCCTCGCGGCCCTTGGGAACGTACGTCTGCATCGATCCAGTTACACCTTTCCGGTAAAGACAAACCCTAAGTCTAGGCTATGGAACGAACCAAGTCAAACGAAGAGTGTCTGTGGAAGAGCCTGGTCACATGGTATCCCTGGGTCCAACTGCTCTGTCAGCATTGTCGCGCGTTCGGGATCCGTTTCGAAGAGGCCGGAGCCGCGATGTAGCGTCGTCGCGGCTCCTGACCGTTATCGCGCCTCACCATAGCAGCTTCAACCCCAGTTGAATCTGGCGCGAAGTCGTTGCCGTTGATGTAATTTGCCCCGCTGTCGGTGATGGACCGGCAGTAGCCGAAGTGAACACAACCGTATTCGGCGTGTTGAAGTTCGTATGGTTGAACAGGTTGAAAAACTCGGCTTTGAATTGCAGCTTGACCCGTTCACTGAACGGGATATTTTTCGCAAGCGACAAGTCCGTTTCGACGAGTCCCGGCCCCCGCAGCGAGTTCCGGCTCACGTTGCCGTAAGTGCCGGCAAGCGGAGGCTTAAACGCGTTCGGATTGAAATACTGGCTCGGCCCACCCTCGATAATCGAACCGGCAAATCCTGGATTAATCGACGGGCGGACGGGATTTCGGCTATCGCCGTCGTTTGAAGGGTTATAGCCGAGTTGCGGCGTGAACGGCAGGCCCGACTGCAGTGTCTCAATCCCGCTGATCTGCCAATTTCCAAACGCGGCGTTCAGCGGCCGGTGCGCGGCAGCAGCCCGCGCAAACGGAAGATCGTAGGTCGCATTGATCACCGCTGCGTGGCGGATATCAAACGACGCCCTTCCCCAATCGGCTTTGATGTCGTTTGGATTTGCCGTAAACGCGGGGGAATTCGTCGCGATGCTCGTGTTCATATTATCGCCGTCGTCGAGGCCTTTGGAGAATGTGTAAACGCCCCGAAATTGCACTCCGTGACTTAGCCGCTGCAAGACATCGACTTCGAGTCCGTTGTAAAGGCTCGTGCCATACGAGAACCAAGTCGTGCTGTTCGTGACTGCCGGATTGGCCAGACTAGAACTCGCGTTGTAATAAATGCCTGCAGGATAGCCCGCTGGGCAAGAAGTGGGGCAGATCGTCGGAATAGGAGTATTCGAATCGATAGAGAGCAATTCGTGATACCCGTGCGAACCGACGTAGCCTACGCTCAGCGATGTGGTCGACGAAATCTCCCGCTCGATCTTGAACGTATACGCCTCAACGGTCGGCGTTTTCAACTCGGGACTCACCCCGCTGGGCGATATCTTTGCTCCACTCGGCAGCGGAGATCCGGGAACATAACCTGCAAGCGCCGCTTCGTCGTTCTCGAGGGAACTTCCTTTGATCGCGAACACGGTGTTGTAGGGCGGGTTTTGATCGAGTCTGTAACTGAGCGCGTCGAGAAGCGCGTAGTATGTGCCGAAGCCGGCGCGGAAAACCGTCTTTTTCGAGAATGGCGCCCAGGCGATGCTCACCCTTGGAGCCGGCAAGAACTTGGCGTAATTCGTCGTAAATACCGAATCGGCAATGCGTGGATTTGTCGCGATCGCGCCGCCCGCAAAGAGGTAGTTCGATGCACGACCGTGCGCCTCGTTCCATCCATTTGTGAACTCATCGCGAAAGCCAAGACGAATTTCGAGTTTCGGCGACGGCTTGATGACATCCTCCACGTACCACGCGCCTTCCAGCGAACGCCAGTTTAGAGGAGTCGAAGCCGGAGCCACGGTAAACGTTGAGACGTTCCCTTGCAGAAAGCCTTGCAATGTCGAGAACGACGCCTGTGCATTCTGGCCCTGTGCGAGATCGTCGTTCGATTGAATCTGCTCGAACCACACGCCCGCGCTGACCTGATGAATCCCTCGAGTCCAATTGATCGTATTTTCATACGTGAAGATATTTCGCGCGACCCGAAGATCGCTGCCCGCGTTCGTTCCAGCCGCAGTGATCTGGCTCGCACCGTTTAACGTCGTTCCGCCGCCGACGATTACCGCTCCCACGGGCTTGCCTGGGACAAAACCAGGTGTGCCGGCCAGCGAGGGTGGAACGTAGCCATCGAAATAAAAGGCACCGCGAGAAAATCCAAATGTGGCTTTGTTCACCAGTGTAGGCGAAAAGATATGAGTCTCGCTTACGCTTACCACCTGTTCTCGCAGCGTCACGATGTCGAGGCTCAGCGGATTAGTCGTTGGCGTGTTGGCGAAACTGTCATCGATTGTGTACACGCCCGATAAAGTGTCGCTGTTCGAAAAGACCTGATCGAGCCGCGCCGTTCCGAAATCCTCTCGAATATACTGGAGCGGATTGCTGAAGGATTTGGCAATGCCCGTCGGCAAGCCCGTGGAAGTGAGCACTTCTGTCGCCGGTTCCGGCCAAAGCGCAAGCAGCGGCGCCACGCTTGGTGCTAGGCCCACATTCGCCGGAGCGGTGGCCGCCGAGCAATCAGCGGGAACGGTCGCCAGTCCGCTGCAAGGCAAATACCCTGAACGCGCCTGCGCGTCGGGAACAAACGTTACGTCGCTCAGGCTGAAATTCTCCCGAAAACCTTCGTAGTTTCCAAAGAGAAAGATTTTGTCCTTCCTGAGTGGCCCGCCCAGCGAACCGCCGAATTCGTTTCTTTGAAACGGCGGGACCTCGCCTTGATCGAAATAGTTGCGCGCATCGAGGGCGCTGTTGCGCAAAAACTCGTACGCGTTCCCGTGCACCTGATTCGTTCCGGACGCCGTCACGATGTTTACTTGCGCGCCGGGTCGTTTGCCATATTCGGCGCCGTACGTGTCAGCTACCACTGCGAATTCGCGAACCGCATCCACACCGAGTAATAGCCCGCTCGCGCCGCCGGGCGTCACATTAATTTCCGAAGCCCCCGTGTATTCGACACCATTGAGCAAGTATAGATTTTCCTGAGGGCGCCGACCGGAAACCGCGAACATGTTCCCGATCACCGAATTCGATGTGCCGATTCCTCCGGATTTCTGCGACGTGTAATTGACGATGCCGGGATTGAGCACCAACAATTGGTCGTAACTGCGTCCATTCAGAGGCAAGTCCTTCACCTGCTGTTGTCCTACGAGCCCGGATGTGTCCTCAGTCGAGATTGCCACCACGTCGGGTCTATCCGTCACCTGAATTGTCTGGTGAAGCTCCCCCAGCGGAAGTACCACATCCACCGTGGCTCGCTGGCCGACAGTCAGCGTAATGCCCGTTTTCGACTCAGGCTGAAACCCGGTCTTTTCGGCAGTCACAGCGTAATTTCCAATCGGCAGCAGAGGCGCGTCGTATCGGCCTGCTTCGTCTGTCGTAAGGTTGCGCGCCGAGCCTGTTTCCGCGCTCTCTACCTTCACCGTCGCGCCGGGAATCGCGCCGCCCTCGGCGTCGGTGATAATGCCGGAGATGTCCGCCTCTCCCTGGGCCCATACATGAACCGCGGGGCAGCCAACAAACAGCAACACCATCAACACGCGCTGGGCGTTCATTCCCCAAAATCGCGATCCGTATTTCCATGCTCTCATGATCCACCTCTTGAATTTGAGTTCGTGCTCGTTCGATCGAAGGCCGGTCAGCTATTCACTTCAGCTGTGCAGGCGGTGATTTAAGCAAGTGGCCGGCCGCCTGCAGAATTGGTTCTTAAAGAAAGCGTCGCTGGAACCGCGTTGGGGAGAATTCGTCACAACGCGCGGATGCCGTGGCTGGCGTTGCGCGTGGGGTCTGGCTCGGGAGAAATAAAAAACCCACCGTCCAGTTTATTTCTGGCGGTGGGTCGCTGAAAACTGACTAAGCTGCGACGCTAAATCGCGAGCCTCCCTGCGCCAGAACACACGCACGCCTTTGTACAGCGACAACAGGTCGCGCACAGCGCGTTCATTCGCAGGCTCAAACTCATCGAAAACAGGCTAACGGAAAAGACTCGATGAGGCAATCACGATTTTCCCGATCGTTTTTTGCGTTGGGGAGCATGACTGATCGTCGTCGAACTAGAATTCCGGGCTTCAAGATAATTACGAGTACGGTACAATTAAAGAGTCTTGCTCTCCGTTAATAACATCACGATGCGCTATGGCGCCCGAATACTGTTCGAAGACGTGAACTGCACGTTTTTCGCCGGGCGGAGGTATGCCATCACGGGCCCTAACGGCGCGGGGAAATCCACGCTGATGAAGATCCTGACCGGCGAAATCGACCCGACGAAGGGCGATGTAACGCGCCCTAAAAAACTCGGCGTGCTGCGCCAGGATCAGTTTGCCTTTGACAAATACCGCGTCATCGACACCGTAATCATGGGTAACGCCGCACTCTGGAACGCCCTGCAGGAGCGCGAAGCCCTTTATGCAAAGCCGCACGAGGAATTAACCGATAAAGACGGCATGCGCCTGGGTGAACTTGAAGGCATCATCGGCGACGAGGGCGGTTACACGTCCGAAGCGGATGCCGGCCTGCTTCTCGATGGCCTTGACATCGATCATTCGCTCTACGAACGCAAGATGAGCGAATTGCAGGGCGGTCAAAAGGTCCGGGTGTTGCTCGCTCAGGCGCTCTTTGGAAGTCCGCCGTGCCTGCTGCTTGACGAGCCCACCAACCACCTAGACCTCGATTCGGTCCACTGGCTTCAGGATTATTTGGGCGAATACGAAGGCGTTCTGATCGTGATTTCGCACGACCGGCACTTCCTCAATAGCGTCTGCACGCACTGCGCGGACATCGACTATCAGACGGTCATCATGTACAACGGCGGCTACGACGATATGGTGATCGCGAAAACCGCGGTTCGCGCGCGTGTCGAAGCGGAAAATGCCCAGCGCGAGAAAAAGATCGCTCAATTGCAGGAATTTATCGCGCGATTCTCCGCCGGTACGCGCTCCGCTCAGGCAACATCGCGCAAAAAAGAAGTGGAGCGCCTGCAAACCGCCGAACTTGCGAAGTCAAATATCGCGCGGCCATTCATTCGCTTCCAAATCGATCAAGCATCGGGCCGCCATCCGTTGGAAATCAAGAGTGTCGCGAAATCCTATGATGGAGTGAAAGTTTGGAAGCCGTTTTCAGCCAGCGTCGAACGTGGCGAGAAGATCGCCTTGATGGGCCGCAACGGAACGGGCAAGACCACACTGCTTCGCTCGCTGGTGCGCAGCGCACCCGGAACAATCGAAGACGCAGACAGGCACTTCGCAGTCGATGGTGGCCAGGTGATCTGGGGCCATAATGTGTCGGTCGGTTACTACGCACAGGATCGTTCCCACTCGATCGACAAGCGGACGACAACGATGCAATGGCTCGCCGATTTCGATCCGCGCGCGACACAAGAAGAGCTGCGCGGTCTTCTCGGCCAGATGTTGTTCAGCGGCGACGACGCTATGAAGCCGACGAAGGCTCTTTCCGGAGGCGAATCCGTCCGCCTCATCCTCTGCCGCCTGATGCTCGCGAAACCCAATATTCTTGTCCTCGACGAGCCCACGAACGATCTCGACCTCGAATCGATCAACGCCCTCAACGTTGCGCTGCAGAAATACGACGGCACGATTCTGATGGTGACGCACGATCATGACGTGATCGACGAAGTCGCCACGCGCATCTGGCATTTCAAAGATGGCCGCATCGAGGATTTCAAGGGTCCGTACGCGGACTACCTCGCCTACGCAAAAGAAAAGGCTTCTTAAGACGCTTCGAACAATTCCGCACGCAAGCTCCTTCCAAATCGTTAGCCGCAACACTGCTGCGCGAGAGAGTTTCCGTTCCTGCGACTGATGCTACAATCGAGCCGATCATGGCACGATTACCATTCACTATCGGAATTGTGCAGGATGCGGCGAGTGCGGACATCACGGCAAATGTAGCTCGCGCCGAGAAACACATCCGCGAAGCTGCCCGGCAAGGCGCGCAGGTCGTCTGTCTGAAAGAGCTATTCAATGCGCCTTACTTCTGCAAAGCCGAACAGCATGACCGTTTTGATCTGGCTGAGCCGATTCCCGGACCCACTACGCAGCGCATGCAAGCACTCGCGAAGCAGCTGGAGATTGTGCTTGTCGTTCCGCTTTTCGAGCGTGAAGCGCCCGGCATTTATCGAAACTCCGCTGCTGTAATCGATGCCGACGGCACCCTGATGGGTGTGTACCGCAAACTGCATATTCCTGACGATCCGCTCTACTATGAGAAATTTTATTTCACGCCGGGCGATGCTTCAGGTGGGGTCCAATCGCCCGCAGTGCCCGGTTTCAAAGTTTGGAAGACCCGTTATGCAACCATCGGTGTTCTGATTTGCTGGGACCAGTGGTTCCCCGAGGCTGCGCGCATCATGGCACTTCTCGGTGCGGAGGTTCTTTTCTATCCCACCGCCATCGGCTGGCACCCATCCGAGAAAACAGAGTGGGGCGCGACGCAGGTGGATAGCTGGCGCACGATGCAGCGCGCGCATGCAATAGCCAATGGAATTTTTGTCGCCTCGCCAAACCGCATCGGCCACGAAGACGAACCCGGGACGGATGGCATCACGTTTTTCGGCAATTCCTTCATCGCCGATCCTTCAGGCCGCGTCATTGCGTCCGCGAGCGAAGAAGAAACGGTGCTCATCGCAAAGTGCGATCCTGCGGAGATTGAATCAGCGCGCCGGAACTGGCCTTTCTTGCGTGACCGTCGCGTCGATGCTTACGGCCCGATTTTGCAGCGGTACATTGCCGGATGAACTCTTCCGCGCCGCAACTGCGGATGCCCGCAGAGTGGGAACCCCATCGCGCCACCTGGATTGCGTGGCCCCATCACGAACCCGATTGGCCCACAAAATTCGAAACGATCCCCTGGGTATACGCCGAAATCGCGCGTGTTCTGGCAGAGCATGAGCCTGTCGAAATTCTTTGCCAATCGGCGGAGGCCGTCGAGGGCGCCCGCACGATGCTTGTCGCTCATGCAGTGTGCATGAATCGCGTCAGGCTTCACGTGGTCCCCACGGACCGCGTCTGGCTGCGCGACAGCGCGCCCACCAGCGTAATCGATCAGGCTGGCCGCGTAGTTCTATTGAACTGGGCGTTCAACGGCTGGGCGAAATACGACAATTGGCATCTGGACGCGCAGGTTGGACCGGCAATTGCCGGAATCACCGGCCTTGCCAGAATTGAGCCGTTTCGGCCTGGCACTCGCGAACGCCTCGTGCTCGAGGGCGGCGGCATCGAAACGAACGGCCAGGGGCTTTTGCTCGTTACCGAGGAGTGGCTGCTAAGTGACGTCCAAATCCGAAATCCCGGATTCAATCGGGAGCAATACAACAGGACGTTTGCCGAATGGCTAGGCGCTCGCGAGACGATTTGGCTAGGAGCGAGCTGCGTGGGCGACGATACACACGGTCATATTGACGACGTCGCGCGATTCGTCTCCCCGGACACGGTTGTATTGGCTGTTGAACCGGATCCCGCTGACGAAAATCATTCGCTTTCCAGGGACAATGTACGGCGTCTCGAACTCGCCTCCCGCAATCCGGCAATCGGCCCTCTGCGCATCGTCCAAGTCCCTTTTCCGCGTCCGGTGATGACGCTTGGCGAACGCCTTCCCGCCAGCTATGCAAATTTCTACGTTGCGAATGGGGTCGTCATTGTCCCGACATTTAATGACGCAAATGATGTCGTGGCCCTGCAAACGCTGGCCGGGCTTTTCCCGGGACGACAGGTCGTCGGCATCCATGCGCGTGATCTCGTCTGGGGATTGGGAACGCTGCACTGCCTCACGCAGCAGGAGCCGCAAGGCGCGATCGCGCTGGCTAATACTCGGTAATTGCCGCGGGCAGTCCAGCGTCTGGCGTATACTCAGTCCGTTCCTTTCCAAGGAGGCTGTGGAATGAACCTTCGCATTGTGGCACGAGTGTGCGGGCTCGCTGCGGCGCTTGCCGGCGCATTTCTAGCGGGCACATGGGCACAAACGCAAACGCAGAGCCCAATCTTAAAATGGCCGCTGAGTTTAGAGGCTGTTCACGCTGCCCCGAATGTCCACCACATACTTTTCGAAAATGATTCCGTGCGTCTGCTCGAAGTAACCGTTCAGCCAGGCCAAACCGAGCCGCGACACTGGCACATGTATCCCTCGGTATTTGCCATCAATGGCGTGCAGGCCGCTCTGACGGACCACACGGACACTGGGACGACGAATAGGCAACGTCAATATGAAGACACCGACTGGTCACAGCCGCAATGCCGCACGATGCCTGTTCAGGCGCCGCATCAAGTCACTGACACGGATTCCTTCCCCGTTCACTTCTACCGGCTGGAATTCAAGAAAATGGATGGAAAAAGCATCGAAACGAACTGGGCGCAGTACAAACACTAACCGACTACGCCCTCAAAATTACTGGCGGGCCGCCGCAGGCGTGCAGAACTTATCGAAAGCCTGCTTCAATTTCTGCGAGATTGTGATCGGATCGCTCGTCTCGATATCGCGCCGCTCCAGCATGAAAGCGACTTCGCCGTCGCGCATCAGCGCAATCGAGGGCGACGATGGCGCATAACCAGTGAAGTAGCTCCGCGCCCTGGCAGTTGCTTCCTGATCCTGCCCGGCAAATACCGTGGCCAACGCTTCCGGCCGCGCGCTATTGTTGAGCGCGTTAACGATCGCCGGCCGCGCCTTACCGGCTGCGCATCCGCAAATCGAATTCACCACCACGAGGACAGTGCCGCTTTGACCCTGTAGCGCCGAATCGACCTCCTGCACGGTACGCAGCTCGCGAAATCCAACTCGCGTCAATTCTTCGCGCATGGGCTTCACAAATTCTTCCGGATACATAGAGACTCCTCTTTCTCAGATCAGACGCAAACTATCGCGCATGTATAAGACAAATATAGCACGCGGAAAAGGCTTTTGCAGGAATGCGCGGTAGCGATCAATGCGCCGTGCGAATCAGCACTAAAAGTGTGAGGCTGTAGCCGAGGCTCAGAATCAGCAGAATTGCTCCCATCACGCGTTCGGTGTGAATTCTGAACCACAGATAGATGCCAGTGATTCCCATCACGAACAGCCCGGCGGAGACGATCGCAATAAAGACTCCCCAGGGGTTGTCCCACCAATATGTGCCGGCGAAACCGGCGGCGTGATGCAGCCGGTTCATCATTCCCATAAATCCGGCGCGATTCTCGCGGATCATCGTCTCGCCCGTCGCCAGCGAATATGTCACTTGGTCCACTGTTCCGGGGCGAACAATATTGAAACTCAAATTCTCCGGCGCTGCATGGACCCCGCTCAGGTCTCCGCTCAGGCCGCTCCCCTCCATGAGTTCGCGAGCGACGGCCCGAGCGTCGGCTTGTTGCGCCGGCAGCGTCACGTCGACCGTGGTAACATCCGGTCGAAGATTGAACCACTTGTTGTGTGCCATTTGTACGGCGCTTACACCGTACATCAGCAGAAACAAGCAGCAAAAGAGCCCAAAAAGTAAGTGTGTGTCGCGAAATAGCTTATACAACATCACCTCACCAGAATATAGAGCAGCACAAACCCCGCGCTTCCAACTCCAAAGCAAATCTGCGCCCACCGGTATCCCGGGCGCGACGCCAACCACAAGTAAACTCCAGAGAGCGACATGAAAATCAGCGACCAGATCGAGAATTCTGTGTACCACGACCACATGCGAATCCGAATATCCGGATTCGTCGTATTCACAGTCGTCGCATGCATGTTGTCAATGAACGCAGAGAGCCTGTTGTGGTGGGTTTCGATGCGAAGCTCGTTTTGGTTCTCGATCAACGTGACAGTCCGAGGTCCATTAATGGTTCCCATGTCGAACGTAACGTCATTCTGCGCATCGCGGTGAACGCTTCGCTGCGTCGGCGGTTGCGATAAAGCCGGATTCAGAAATTGATAGGCGGATTGAGCGGCCTGAAGGTCATCGAGGTTTGGAGGCACGCGAAACGGCCGAGTTAGTACATCCGTGGCGCCGAGCCGGTCGGTCTGCAGCGTAGCTCGCATACCGGCGACGCCGAACACCATCAAAATGGTGAAATTCAGCAGGCCGGCATACATGTGAATTTTCTTTGTCCAGCGCGTCAGCATTCAAAAAAGGCGATCGAGAATTGCGTCTGCCGCGCGGATTGTAAAATTCTGTCTGCGTCACTTCAAGGCAAAAAATGCTGGAGAATCGCTGTCGTCACGTCCGAGAGCTGTCTCCGAAGTCCATTGTGTAGGAATTCGCTGACGCAGTTTTTTACGCAGCTTCGCGGCTGTTCCGCGTGCGTACCGAGATCCGCTGCATCAGTGGCACAAATTGATCCCCAAGGGATGCTTTGGAAATGAAATAACGCACCTTCGCGCTTGCAGCGAGTCGGTCGAGTACCGCGGGCTCCTGCGCGCTCATCAAGATTACCTCGCAGGTTGGACAGTCCCTTTGCAGGACTTTCGCCGCCTCCAAACCGGACACAGCCGGAATCGATAGATCGAGCAAAATCGCGTCCGGCCGCAAGCTAACCGCCTTTTGAATCGCATCCCGCCCGTCGAAGGCCTCCGCGCACACACGCCACTGATCGCCGCACTCTTCGATCAGATGCCGCAGCACGGCGCGCATGGCCGATGAATCGTCTGCGATCAAGAGACTGAGCGGCGACACTCTTCCGCCATCTTGTGTGGTCGATTCCGTCATGAACCCCTCAATGCTTCGCCTTATTTAGAATTGTCGAGAGAAATGGGCAATACGGGAAAGTATGTATGGTCCAGCCCACATAGCCGCGTCTCGTTAAGGCCCCGAAACCCGGCCGTGACACAAATGGGCACAACTCGAAAGAAATTCACTCTGACCAAATCGCTTCTCGTTGTATACAACATATCTGCCATGAGAGGGCGGCGAAGCGACAAAGCAAGATGTCAGAAACTCAACTAGTCACAGCCTCCATACGACAAGGCAATCTATGCTCTGACGATTTGCGCGTAGCGTCTCCCGAATTGACAGCGCGCTCCAGGCGGCATCTCCAGGCAGCCTTCAGGACCATCGCTCAAAATCAAATCGCGCGCTATGCTGCGGCGCTTATTCTCGCATCCGTCGCCGTTTTGGGTCGCTGGCTGCTCAACCCCTGGTTCGGAGACCACGTTCCATTTGCCTTGGTGTACGGCGCCGTGGTCCTTTCCGCATTGTGCCTGGGATTAGGACCTTCCATAGCCGCCAGTGTATTCGGCATCGCATGCGTGAGATGGCTCTTTGCTCCGCACGCTCTTCGGATATCCAGCATGAGGGAGTTGTCAGAAACCATCACCTACACGGGTGGATGCATCCTCGTTGTCGCCGCCACCGAGGCAATGCGCCGTTCGAAGGCCAAACTGCAAGTCGCCAATCGTGAGCTCGAAACGCAAGCGCAAACGCTTCGCGGGTTCAACCAGCAGCTCGAACAGCGCGTCCGCGAGCGCACAGTCGAACTCAAGCAAGCGGAAGAGTCGGCCCGCCAACTCGGCGCGCAGTTGCTCAAAATGCAGGATCAAGAGCGCCGCAGGATCGCCCGCGACCTCCACGACAGCGTCGGACAGGCCGTCGCGATCATGAATATGAATCTGGGACAACTCGCGCGTTCATCGAATCTAAATCGGCGCGAACTGGCCGTAGCGATTGACACCAGGGCCATGGCAAACGACGTTTCTGACCAGGTCCGCACGATCTCTTACTTGCTCCACCCGCCGTTGCTCGACGATATGGGTCTTCCGGCGGCTCTGAAGTGGTACGTCGAAGGGTTTTCGAAGCGGAGTGGAATCCGCACGCGTCTGGAGCTTTCATCCAATTTCGATCGGTTCTCGGCAGACTGTGAGATCGCCATTTTCCGGATTGTTCAGGAAGCGCTCACGAACGTCCATCGTCATTCCGCCAGTGCATCTGCAATGGTTCGCGTGATTTGGACGTCGGCCGCCGTAAGCGTCGATGTCGAGGATCAAGGCTGCGGGATTCCAAGCACTAAGCTTCGCGATTTCGATAAGGGCGCGGCAATGGGCGTCGGCCTGAGCGGGATGCGTGAGCGCGTGTCTCAGCTTGGCGGCCGCCTCGACCTACATTCGAGCGACCGCGGAACGATCGTTAGCGCAACGCTCCCGATTCGTGCTGAAGACGGCGTTGCCGTCAATCAGTGCGCGTCAGCCTGAAAACCTTCACGCCACGCGCTCGAAAATTCCTGCGGCCCCCATCCCTCCGCCGATGCACATCGTCACCATCCCGTAGCGCGCATTGCGGCGTTCCATCTCTCGCAGAATCGTTGCCGTAAGCTTCGCCCCCGTACAGCCGAGCGGATGCCCAAGCGCCACGGCGCCACCATTCACGTTCACGCGCGATGGATCGAGACCCAATTCCTTGATCACGCTCAGAGATTGCGCCGCGAACGCCTCATTCAACTCGATCACGTCGATATCCTGAAGCTTCAGCCCCGCGAGCTTCAACGCCTTCGGAATCGCATAGACCGGGCCGATTCCCATGATCTCCGGCGGGCACCCGGCAGTCGCATAGGCCACAAACCGCGCCATTGGTCTAAGCCCGAGCATCTTGGCGCGCTCGCCGCTCATCACCACAGCCGCCGCCGCGCCGTCGCTCATCTGTGAACTGTTTCCCGCCGTCACAGTGCCTTTCGCATGAAACGCGGGCTTCAATTTCGCCAGCGCTTCCATCGAAGTATCCGCACGCGGCCCCTCATCAGTCTCGAACAGCGCGGTCACGGTCTTCGGCTTCGTGCCCGGCTTGGATGAACTGCCGTTCGCGCTCGCCTCCACATAGCTGTAGGAGACTTCGTACGGCACAATCTCATCCTTAAACTTCTCGCTGGCAATCGCCGCAATCGCCTTCTGGTGGCTCTTGAGTGAAAACTCGTCCGCCTGTTCTCGCGTGATTCCGTATTTCTTCGCTAAATTCTCCGCCGTAAGCCCCATGCTCAAATATGTATCCGGATAATGATCCATGAGCCACGGATTCGGAGCGACCTTGTTGCCGCCCATTGGGACCATGCTCATCGATTCAGTTCCGCCCGCCACCGCGACATCGCCTTGCCCAGCCATGATTCGCTGCGCGGCGTCGGCAATCGCCTGCAGCCCCGATGAACAAAAGCGGTTGATCGTCATCGCAGGCACTTCCACCGGCAGCCCGGCGCGCAACGAAGCGATCCGCGCCACGTTCATTCCCTGCTCCGCCTCGGGCATCGCGCAGCCGATCACCACGTCTTCTACGTCCTTTGCATCAAGCCCCTTCGCGCGCGAAATCGCGTCGCGGATCACGGCCGCCGCCAGATCGTCCGGCCGCGCTGCACGCAGACTCCCCTTGCCAGCCTTTCCAACGGCCGTGCGAACGGCGCTTACGATGACAGCTTCTCGCATGTTCCACCTCTCACCTCTTAATTACTTCGCGGTTCTCGTTATTGGATGCTTTTGCCGTCGGAAATGCAACAGCGCCGCGCGACCCTTGCCATCACTAGGCCGCGTGGCGCTGAAAGCCGTACTCGTAATCCGGCGCAGGCTATTACTGCTGCTGGAACTTGATCGTCACGGTCACATCTGTCGCGATGGGCACGCCGTCCAATGTGGCCGGCTGGTATTTCCAGCTTCTAAGCGCGCTCATGGCCGCCGCCTGCAGAGTAGCCGGTCCGGAGACTACCTTCATCGATGCAACGTCGCCTGTCTTGTCCACGTGCGCCACGATTACGACGTTCCCGGAAATTCCTGCGGTCCGTGCCGCCGATGGATAATTCGGGGCGACTGAGTGCACGAGCTTCGGCTGAACGATCACGCCTCCCACGCGCACGCGAGTAAGGGGCTGCTGAGAGGGCGGAGGCGGTAGCGGTGCCGCTTCGGACGAGTTGAAAACTCCCGGCAAGGCTTCCGATGCGTTCGATGTTACCGCGGGGGGAGTTGTGAGGGACGGTGCCGCGGCCGTCCGGCTCGTCTCGATAGCGCGAGCGACCGGCCGCGCATTTGTTGGAGCGAAGCCTTTCGCTGCCGACGAAGGAGTCGGCGGTAAAGGGGCCACTGGCCTCAATCCGCGCGCGGGCCCATTGTCCGCCAGCCGGGACTGCTGTTCAGGAGCACTCGTCACGGGGTGGCTTTGATGCTCCGGGATCGTCGCCGGCGAAGCCGGAGTTGGCGGCATGCTGTCATCGCCCTGGGTTACCGGCTGAATCGCGGGCGATTGCGTAACCGTCGCAGGAGCGGCCGGCGTGACGGGCTGAGAGGCCGCCGCGGACGCTTCTGCCCCCGCTTGTGGTTCTATCGAGTGCTGCCGGAAATAAAACGCGCCGCCTGCCAGTCCCGCAACAAGAAAGAAGAGGCACGCCGCAACCCACTTCCAATTGCTGCTGCGTGGGCCCCCAGCTTGCGTCTGCGTAGGGACGCTCGCGTCCAGCCGAGCACCGAAATCGGAGGCAACTGCACTCTGTGCAGCCCGGCCCGTTCCGCCGGTGAACGTTCCGAATGTAGGCGACGCCGACGGTTCTTCTATCTCGATGTCTCCTTCGGTCGTCTCAGCCTCTACCTCCACAGGCGCCGTCTTGGGCGGTGGAGCCGGGGCAACACTGGCGATCGGCGCCGGCGCAGAAACGCGCACGGGAGGTGAAGACGGAATCACTCGGGGTTTCAGTTCGGTGTGCGACGCGGGCGGCTGTACGTCCTCCTGCGATCCAATTGGCGCAAAAACAGACTCGTTTCGCCCGGGCGCTGCCGGAATCTTCGGCATCGCTTCCACTTTCACCGTCAGCGACGAAACCACTGCCTTCTTTTCGGGTTCGGGCCCTGCCTGCGGTGGAGCAGCCGCGAGAAAAGATTCCTCATCGTCCGCGGGGAAGTGAACTCCCCAATAGCCCACCTGTCGATGCGTGAACTCCACCTCGACGTACGCTTGTGAATTCGAATAAGCGCGCACCTTCACCACGCGGCAGATCGCGTCCTGACTTGTGCGCAGGTTCGTGAGCACGAGCATCTGCCCCACACTAACTGTCGTCGCCATCCTCACCACACCGCCGTGCGGGAAGACGATCATCGTCGAGGCCTCTTCCTCGAACGGCTCCGTCTGAGGAGTAGCCCCGCGAACCACTGCCGTCACCCGCGAGCCGTGTACCCGCACAGGGACATCGAGCGAAACGGCATCAGCGCGCAGCTTATTGAGGTC
>DATEME010000464.1:0-5772 GCA_035275865.1 Candidatus Acidiferrales bacterium
CGCTCGTCCGACAACAAGCCCGCGCACTGATAGTCGGGGGCGATACTTTCTTTACTGGCCAACGCAGCCATATTTCCATTCTCGCTGCTCGCCATGGCCTGCCAACCATCTGGAATACACGCATCGAGGCCGAGGCAGGCGGCCTGATGAGCTACGGTGCGAATATTCCCGATGTCTATCGACGAGCCGGCGTCGTTGCCGGACAGGTTCTCAAGGGGGCCAAACCGGCCGATCTGCCGGTCCAACTTCCGACTGTATTCGATCTGGTGATCAATCTCAGGACCGCCAAGGCGCTCGGCCTCGAAGTGCCTCTGCAGCTGCAACAACTCGCCGACGAGGTGATCGAGTGAAATGCTCGGCGGCGCCCGCAGTCTGCCGGGTCGCCGCGTTCAATGGCTTGGATGAATGCCCAAACGACGGACAATGTGTGCTACCGTGTACTCCGCTGTCGAGTAATCAGGCGACAGTCTGGATAACAAGCTTACAGTCCCTGGGATAACAACTTTAAAGTCTGCATGCGGTGGGGGGGCATAGGAGCAACGGCCATGGATCGACGCAACTTTTTGACCCGTGCCGGCGTTACGGCGAGCGTAGCCGCCACATTTCCGGCTCCAGCCATCGCCCAGAGCATCCGCGAACTTAAGATAGTGACGAGTTGGCCGAAAGGTCTTCCCGGTCTGGGCACCAGCGCTGAAAGACTTGGCCGCGGGATCACGGAGGTCACCGGCGGTCGCCTTAAAGCTCAGGTCTTCGGAGCGGGACAACTCGTCAGCGCCTTTGAGGTCTTCGATGCCGTATCGAGCGGCGTCGCCGACATGTACCACTCTGCTGAGTATTATTGGGAGCAACGCTCGCCAGCCTTCAATTTCTTCGCGGCCGTCCCGTTCGGCTTCACCGCCGATGAAATAGCAGCCTGGATCCACTTCGGAGGCGGGCAGGCGCTATGGGACGAATTGAGCTCCGGGTTCAACATCAAACCACTGATGTCGACGAACACGGGCGTGCAGATGGGCGGTTGGTTCACAAAGGAGGTCAAGGGCGCGGAAAGCTACGCCGGACTGCGCTACCGCATGCCGGGCCTCGGCGCGGAGGTCCTGCGGCGGCTCGGCGCAGTCGTCGTCAACCTTCCGGGAGGCGAAATCACGGCCGCCCTGAAATCGGGCGCGATCGATGCCAGCGAATGGGTCGGTCCTTGGAACGACATGATCTTGGGACTGCACAAGGTATCGAAGTTCTACTATTACCCCGGGTTCCATGAACCGGGCACCATACTGTCGCTCGGCATCAACAAGATGCTGTGGGACGGACTGACCGCCGACGATCGCAACGCCATATCGACGGTCGCGAATGCTGAATACACCTTGTCGCTCGCGGAATTCAACGCAAACAACGCTAAAGCCCTGCAGCAGCTCAGAGAAGACAAGACCATCGAGATCCGCAAATTCGACGACTCGCTCATGCAAGCCTTGGGCAGAGCCAGCGGCGAAGTCGTAGCTGATACTGGCCAGCACGACCCGCTGACTCGACGCATCTACCACAGCTATATCAGTTTTTGGAACCGGTCGATCCGCTGGACGGACGTGGCGGAGCGCAGCTATCTCGATGCGCGTGGCCTGAAGTTCCCCTACGGAGATAAGGTCTGAGCTTTTGTCAACGTCATCTGATTCGTGCAAACCAGTGCCCAGCGCAAGGATGCTTTCTCGGCTAGGCGTAAGAGGCCGTCTGTTGCTGGCCTTTTTTGGCATCAGCGCCTTTGCCGTTTTGGGCGCGGGGGCGGCCCTTTATTCATTCCAGCAGATCAGTGATGCCTTTGCCTCGATTACGCAGCGGCGCATTCCGGTGGCGCTGACGTCGCAGGAGCTGTCCCGCCACGCAGAGCGAATTGTCGCTGCGGCCCCAACGCTGCTCACGGCTACAAGTCAGGACGAGAAGGAGGACCAATCCGTCGCAATCTCCAGCGAGGTCAACGTCCTGTATTCGCTACTTGCGAATCTTAGGTCCGCTGGCGTCGAGAGCCGGGAACTGGCATCGCTCGAGCCATATGTGGAACGGCTGCGCGACAATCTCAGGGAACTCAATCTGCTAATAAACAATCGCTTAGTGATCGCCGAGCAGAAAAAAGATTTGGTGCGCAAAGAGCTTGATCTCGCGGGTGAAATACAGAAACTGTTGACACCTTGGGTCGCGGTGATGGACGGAAAGATCGCCCAATGGCGCAAGATTGTGGCGGATCCAGCCGTGCCTGCTGAACGGCGCCAACGAGCAGATCGCGAATTTGAGGAATCTCTCTCCTGGTTCCGATCACTGCAACATTCCCAGGTTGTCGCATCTCACATCAATGACATGCTGCAACAGGCGGCATCGAGCGATGATGGCAATAGCCTAGCGGTCACGTCTTTCCGCCTTCAGCAATCGCTGCGGGAGTTGGAAAAGTTGACCTTGGAACTTGATCCGAAGTTGCAAGAGCTGATGGTCCAGTTGATTGGACAGCTCCGTCCCTTCGTCAGTGGCAGCGAAAGCATTCCGGTATTGCGCAAAAGCGAGCTTGATCTCACCACCAACGCGGCGCGGCTCTTGAGTGAAAACGTCGCCCTGTCGAAAAGCCTGACCACGAGGGTTGACCAACTGGTGGGGGGAGCGAAACATGACATTACCGGCGCGAACATCGAGGCGACTTCTGTCGTCCGTTGGAGCACCTGGATAGTCGTCATTGCGGTCGTTTTGAGCCTTGCAAGCTCGATACTCATCGTATGGCTCTATGTCGGACGCAATCTTATCGCTCACCTTACAGCGCTCAGCGATCGGATGCTCAGCTTGGCCGGAGGCGATCTCAAATCACCCCTTCCGTTTGGCGGAACGGATGAGATTGGCCGCATGGCCGACGCGTTGGGAGTATTTCGCGCGACGGCCATTGAGATGGAGGAAGCGAATTTAAAGGAAATTCGCGAAGTACGGACCCGCCTCAGCGACGCAATTGAATCCATCTCGGAGGGTTTCTCGCTGTACGATGCCGAAGACAAGCTCATCGTGTGCAATACCCGCTATCGGGAACTCTTCGCGACGCACGCGGATGTTATGGTACCCGGGACGAGCTTTGAGACGATTATCCGCACCGCCACTGATCGGGGACTGATCAGGGATGCGGAAGGATGCCGCGATGCCTGGTTGGGGGAACGCCTCAAGCGCCACCGAGCCGGCGGCCAAACGCACGTCCAACACCGCAGCGACGGGCGCTGGATCCGGGTCAGCGAGCGCAAGACCGCCAACGGCGGCGTTGTTGCGACCTATGCAGACATCACCGAATTGAAACAACACGAAGCCGAGCTGGCCGACCTAGTTGAGAAGCTGCAAATCGCGCGCGATGCTGCGAACGAGGCCAATCGGACCAAATCAAGCTTCCTCGCGAACATGTCGCACGAGTTACGAACGCCGCTCAACGCCATCATCGGTCTGACCGAGATGATGGTTAGCAACGCGGCACGCTTTGGCACAGAAAAAGCGCAGGAGCCGCTGCAGCGCGTGAACCGCGCCGGCAGGCACCTCCTTGGCCTCATCAATGAGGTGCTCGACCTCTCGAAGATCGAAGCTGGCAAGCTCGAGTTGCATCCGGAGTCGGTCGACTTGGTCCCGTTAATCGATGAGGTCATCGGCACGGCGCGCCAGCTTGCCGAGCAGAACAAGAATCGCCTGGTCGTCGAGTGTCAGGAGAGCCTCGGCCCATTGACCGTGGATCCCATGCGGCTGCGGCAAATCCTGCTCAACCTGTTGA
This sequence comes from Candidatus Acidiferrales bacterium, assembly GCA_035275865.1. Taxonomy (GTDB): domain Bacteria; phylum Acidobacteriota; class Terriglobia; order Acidiferrales; family UBA7541; genus Palsa-295. Next base: position 3,770 of record DATEME010000464.1, read on the forward strand.
GCAATGCCTGCAAGTTCACCAAAGAGGGCGAGGTCGCGCTGCGTGCTCGCAAGGTCGCCGACGGACGCAGCTGGATCGAGTTCGCCGTATCGGATACCGGTATCGGCATGACGGCGGAGCAGCAGCAGAAGCTGTTCGAGGAATTCAGCCAGGCCGATGCCATTACCGCGCGACGCTTCGGCGGAACCGGGCTTGGCCTTGCCATCACCCGCAAGCTCGCCCGCCTCATGGGCGGCGACGTGACCGTGGCAAGCGAGCCGGGCAAGGGATCAATCTTCACTGTTCGCCTGCCGGGCGGCACCGACATTCCTGCAAGAACCTTCATGGAGGGCGGCCGCCGGCCGGATGGTGATTGCGTCCTCGTTATAGACGACGATGCGACTGCGCGCGAACTGCTTACGGATCAGCTCAGGGCCGAAGGATTTTCAGTCGTGACTGCGTCGGGCGGACTGGAGGGGCTCAAGCTCGCCAAGGAAGTACACCCCAGTGTGATTACTCTCGATGTGATAATGCCCGATCTCGACGGATGGTCCGTACTTGCAGCATTACGACAAGATAGCGAACTTTCCGAGATTCCCGTCATCATGGTCACCATCCTTGATCAGCAGCGCCGCGGTGTGGCACTCGGTGCGGCTGGTTATCTCACCAAGCCGATCGATCGTGAGCAGCTGCATAGGCTGGTTGAGCGTTTTCGGGCGCAGGCACAGCCGACTCGGGTGCTGTTGGTTGAAGACGACTCTTTCCAGCGGGAGCGGATGCATGCATGGCTCGAGAGCCAGCGGTGGGTTGTGCAAGAAGCGGCGAACGGAAGGGAAGCGCTGGATCGTCTCCAACAGAGCAAGCCGGACTTGATCCTGCTCGATCTGATGATGCCCGAGATGGATGGCTTCCAAGTCGTCGCGACCTTGCAAAAGGAGGCCGGCTGGCGGGACATTCCAGTCATCGTGATCACTGCGCTCGATCTCGACGCCAAGGACCACGACCGATTGAACTCTGGCGTCCAATCGGTGCTGATCAAGGAAACCTTTCAGCCCGCTGACCTGGTCGAGCGCATTCGGCGGCTCGCCCAGACCCGAACGGCCGTCAACAGCGGCACGGAGCCGGCATCGTGACCAAAGTGCTTTACGTCGAAGACAACGACGACAACGTCTACATGCTCAAGATGCGGCTCGAGCTGCTCGGCGATTTCGAGGTGCTGGCGGCAGAGGACGGCGAGAAGGGCTGCGAGATGGCGGCTGCCGAGCGGCCGGACATCATCCTGATGGACCTCGAAATGCCGGTTGTCGACGGCTGGGAAGCCACACGGCGACTAAAGAGCAATCCGCGAACCCGCGAGATCCCCGTTATTGCTCTCTCAGCACATACGCTCGCCGGCGAGCGCGAAAGGGCGCTCGCCGCGGGGTGCAACGAGTTCGACAGCAAGCCGATCGAATTTGATCGGCTGGTCGCAACCGTTCGGCGCATTCTCGCCGAGCGCAAATGACGCCAGCCCTTGAATACGCGTAATTTCAGGGGGATGGCTCACCGGCCACTGGCGGCGGCATCCCAGCGATTCAGAACAATTAAGATCTGTCCCAAGGACGTAGCCTGATGTTTGGCGGCACAGTCGAGCCGTCATACCGTTGTTAACCAACAGAAGGGGCACGTCATAACGACATAACCTTGAAGGCGCAAAACGAGAGGCAAGGCTGGACGCGGCCTTCGGATATCGCGTGGACGACGGGCTATTTAATCGCGACTATCCTGCTCGTGCCGGCGTGAGCCCCGCGGGCTCATCGAACCCTGGACCGCCAAGGTGCTCGGCTCTCGACCTGCCAGCGATTTTGAGAACCCGCGCCGACGAGGTGATCGAATGACCGCGAAGATGAAGCGACGCGACTTCATCACGCTGCTCGGCGGCGCTGCGGCGGCGTGGCCGCTTGTGGCGCGGGGGCAGCAGCAGCCGATGCCGGTGATCGGGTTTCTTAATGGCGGGTCGGCTTGGGAATATGCCCATGTCGCCG
>DATEME010000465.1:0-4026 GCA_035275865.1 Candidatus Acidiferrales bacterium
CTAACGCCTGGATGATGGCATATTGACCGACCCCGGAGGCTACCGCGGCCTCCCGAAGGACCGCCGCCCGCGTCACGCTGGGCGCGATCTCTTTGAGCAGCTCAAGCCATTTGCCGCTGAGGCTGTACTCGAACAGGGCAAATCCAGTGACGTTGCGGCCCGGACGCGACAGGCTGGCGACGAATCCCGCGCCGACCGGATCGATAATACTCACGAATACAATCGGCACCCCCGTGCGCATCTGTCGGAGCGCCCCCATCGCAGCGCTCGCGGAAGCAACAATGACTTCAGGCGCGAGCGCGACAAGCTCCGTCGCGTAATGGCGGCTGCTGTCAGCATCGAACGCGCCCCAGCGAACGTCGACCCGCGCGTTGCGTCCGAGTGTCCATCCCCCCTCCTGTAATCCCTGATGGAACGCTGCCATGCGGGCTTGTCCTTCTGGATCGTCGGCAGTGGTGCTCATGAGAACGCCAATGCGCCGCACCCGCTCGGTCGTCGGCTGCGCGCGCGCCGCGAGCGGCCACACAGCCGCCGCACCGCCGAGTAGCGTGAAGAAATCGCGGCGCCTCATCACTCGATCACCTCGTCGGCGCGGGCGAGCAGCATGGGCGGGATGGTGAGGCCGAGGGCCTTTGCCGTCTTGAGGTTGACGGCCATCTCGTATTTTGAAGCCTGCTCGACCGGGAGGTCCGCGGGCTTTGTGCCCTTCAGGATTTTGTCGATGTAGACCGCCGAACGGCGATAAAGATCAAGCACGTCCGGGGCATAGCTCATTAGACCGCCTGCTTGCACGTGCTCTTTGTAGCCGAACATCGCCGGCAATCGATGCTTCAGTGTGAGCTGAATCAGGCGCGACGCGTTATCCCCGTAGATGATCGGTGACGCCATGACTAGAAGGCTGTTGACGTTCTCCCTTATCACGGACGCAATCGCGTCTTCATAATCGTCGACGCGACGCGTCGCTACTTCGTGCAGTTTGACGCCAAGTATTTCAGCAGCGGCACGTACAGCTTTGATAGCGGGCTCGTGGGCGGGGGTTATCGGATTCCAGAAGACGCCTATTCGCGTCGCCTTTGGAGTAGCTTCATGGAGAATCTCCAATTGCTTTACGACCATATCGGTCAAGACCATCGACAACCCTGTGATATTCCCGCCCGGATGCGCCAAGCTCTCGACGTGTCCTGTTCCGACGGGATCGGCATGATTTGCAAATACGATAGGGATCGTTTTCGTCGCTTGACGTGCGGGCTCTACCCATATCGAAGATGGTGCGAAGATCAGATCAACTCTGCTCTCGACCAAGCGTCGAGCAAGCCGCGGCAACTGGTCAACCGTGTCCGCCCATTCGAAATCAATCAACAGGTTTTTGCCCTCGACATAGCCGAGTTCACGTAACCCCTTGCGCAGCGCTTCAATCCGGGGCGCAAATACAGACGCCGGTTGCGAACCAAGAAACCCAATTACCGGCACGCCTCGCTGCTGCGCGCGCGCCGCGAGCGGCCACGCGGCAGCCGCGCCGCCGAGCAGCGTTATGAACTCGCGCCGCTTTATCGGTGCAATCATTCGATCACCTCGTCGGCGAGGGCCATTATGGTAGGTGGGATTGTGAGACCAAGTGTCTTCGCCGACTTCAAATTGACGATCAGCTCGAATTTGGTCGGCTGCTCCACTGGAAGATCGCCGGGTCTTGCGCCCTTCAATATCTTATCGACATACGCCGCTGCTCTGTGAAAATGAGCTGCTAGGCTCGGCCCGTAGGCCATCAAGCCGCCGGATTCGACGAAGTCACGCTCTGGAAAGATGGCTGGAAGGCGGCTATTGACCGTAAACTCTCCGATGGGCTTAGCGAGGCTGAACAGCATTCCGTCTGGTAGCGTCATGAGCGCTTCTGGGCGCGCGCTGGCCAAATGCTCGAATGCCATGCGGAGATTGTCAGGAGCGTCTACCGGAATGAGCAGGGCCTGGATTCCGAACGTGCGTGCAGCAGCCTCGGTCTCTTTGATGTTAGTCGCAATTGTTGGTCGGTTCGGATTATAGAGGACCGCGATCGTCGCGATTCTGGGCAATACTTCCTTCAGGAGTTGAACCCGCTTGGCGGTGATCTCCTCCGACTGCAACGAAAGGCCAGTGGCATTACCACCCGGCCGGGCAAGGCTTGCGAACACACCCGCTCCGACCGGGTCTGCAGCAATGGCCAAGACTATTGGAGTCGTCTGCGAAGCCTTTTTTGCCGCAATCGCTGCTGCAATGCTCTCAACGACAATAACGTCGACGTTCTGCGCAATAACGTCAGTCACGAGATCGGACAATCTATCAGCTCGTCCCTCGGCGTGACGAAACTCAAGGACGATGTTTTTTCCAGGCTCGTAGCCGAGTTCATGCAGTCCTGTGATGAAAGCCTTAAACGGGGGCGCGGACTGCGGCACTGAGAGCGTTACAACGCCTATCTTGCGAATTGCACTCGATGTCGTCTGGGCTCGGGCTATGGGGGATGCAGTAACCGCACATGCCAAACCGGAAAGAAAATCCCTGCGTCTCATTCAATCACCTCGTCAGCGAGCGAGAGCAGATTGTCAGAGATTTTGACGTCCAGTGCCCTCGCGGTCCGCAGATTGATCACGAACTGAAATTTGGTCGGCCGCAGCACCGGCAAGTTCGCCGGCTTCTCGCCTTTGAGAATCCGAGCGGCATAGCCGCCGGCCTGTCGGAAGGCGTCATCTCGGTCGATCCCATAGCTCATCAGCCCGCCGGCCACCGTATGTTCGCGGAATTGATACATCGTGGGCACGGAATGGCGCGCCGCAAGAGCAATGATCCGGTCGCGACTTATGTCAAGGAACGGATCGGCGCTGACGATGAGGGCGAGAATTTGCTCACGCCCGATAAGATCGAACGCTGCGTCGATTTCGCCGGTGCTGCTGGCCGGCAGCGCGCGAAGCTGCAGGCCAAGCGCCCGCGCCGCCGCTTGGGCGTCAGGCAGTTGGTTCGCCGCAGCCGACGCAAAACGCGGATTCCAAAGAAAGCCAATGGTTGCTGCCTTCGGCACAAGCTCGTGCAGCAATCCCAGCCGCTTGGCCTCCAGCAGATCTGTCAGGATGTTGATGCCGGTGATGTTTCCGCCCGGTCGGTTGTAGCTCTCGACGAGACCGGCCTTGACCGGATCGCTTCCGATGACGAACACGATCGGGATCGTGGAGGTCGCGGCTGCGGCTTTGGCCGCAAGCACCGAAGGTTCGCCGCCGCCCACCACGAGTACGTTCACTTGTTGGCGGACCAGATCGGCAGCCATTGTCGCTAGCCGATCGTATTGGCCCGCCGCCCAACGATATTCGATCCTGACGCTGCGCCCTTCCACAAAGCCGGCTTGTTCAAGGCCTTTGAGAAAAGGCTGAGTAGCTGAATCCCCCTCCGAACGCGTGTGTAGGAATCCGATCACCGGCATCGCCGGCTGCTCCGCCCGCGCCGCAAGCGACCAGGCGGTGGTCACGCCGCCGAGAAGCGTGATGAACTGGCGGCGTCTTGTATGACGGGAAAGGAGCATTGTGAGGGCTGACAGGGGCTGAGTCGTCATGGTTCAGCCCCCGTCGCGACCGGAAGCCCGCAGCCGTCTCGGATGTCAAACCGCGAGTGAGCTTGGTGCTCCGGTCGCTTCTTCCATACCCGAACAGTTGCCAGGGCACGAGCCCGCATTAGCAAGGATGGGATACGAAGATGGCCATGCTCTCTTTTTGCGGTATCGACGTGTCGAAGGACCGCTTGGACGTGGTGGTGCTGCCTAAGGGGTGGTTCTTTTCGGTAAGTAATGACACAGCCGGCTGGGCCGAGCTGGTTGTAAGGTTGCGCCCGCTCGCAGTCTCCGCAATTGGCCTTGAGCCGAGCGGTGGATACGAGCGCGGAATCATCCGTGCCCTGCTCGCGGCGGGACTGTCGGTGCGACGTATCAACCCGAACAAGCTTCGTCAGTTCGCCCGCGCCCGCGGCGTGCTGGCCAAGAACGATCGCCTCGATGCGCGGCTGATCGCAGAG
>DATEME010000466.1:0-1852 GCA_035275865.1 Candidatus Acidiferrales bacterium
GTGTCCCAAACGGAGACGCTTATGAATGTCAGTCCCGGCGCAGCCATCGGAATTGCGTGGGCAATCTTCCTGCTCTATTGGCTCATATCGAGCTTCACTGCGAAAAAGATTGTGAAGGGCGAGCGAGGCGCCGGAATCGCCAGGCGCGTGCTGATCGGTGTTGCCGCATACGTGCTCCTTATTCATGCCGATGATCCTCGGCTCGGAGTTCTTGCGGAACGTTTCTTACCGTACGCAAGGTGGGTCGTATGGCTCGGTGTGGCCCTGACGTTTGCCGGCGTGTTCTTCGCAATCTGGGCTCGTGTGCATATTGGGAAATACTGGAGCGCGACCGTCGCGCTGAAGGCAGAGCATCAATTGATTCGCACAGGCCCCTACGCCCGGATTCGCCACCCGATTTACACCGGAATTTTACTGGCACTATGCGGCAGCGCGATCGCTGTTGGAAGGTACGCGGCCATTCTCGCCGTAGTGGTCTACGCCGTCGCGTTTTGGTTCAAGGCGCGAAAGGAAGAGGCTTTACTCGCTGGCGAATTCGGCCCGGCATTTGAAGAACACCGTCGCAACACAGGCTTTTTCCTGCCGAAATTATTCGCGGCGCACTGACTCAACTTCTTAGAATACTTCTAAGGTCCATCCAAGAATGAAGGCCCTTAGCAGCTAATTGTTTGCCAAGCGCACCAGTTTGTCCCGGCGACCGATAGACAATCGACAGGCCGTGCTATATAAAAGCTGGTCGGTGAATCCGTCTCGCTGCCCTTTTCAATCGCTCGGGGAGGGAGGTCGTTATGAAAGAGCATGTTCCTGGTCGCCGAAACTTTCTCAAGATTGTGACTGCGATCGGCGCGACAGGTTTACCCTATGGCAAGACGCTTGCATCTCACACTGTGAATAAGAGTGCTGCGACTCCGCGAGTAAAGTACGATCCGATGGCTAAGTTCGATCTCGTCGTGACCGAGGTCGAAATGCGGCGCAACTCTGCTGGCCGGATGCTAATGGCGCGGATTTACCAGCCGAAGGGCGCGGGACCCTTCCCGACCGTGCTCGATCTGCATGGCGGCGCGTGGAATGCGAAGGACCGGCATGCGGAAGAGCCGATGGACCGCTCCCTGGCGAGCAGTGGAGTGCTCGTCGTTGCCATCGACATGACGTGGGCGTCGGAAGCGGCGTATCCGGCATGCGTGCAGGACGCCAATTACGGCGTTCGCTGGCTCAAAACGAAAGCGGCGCAGTGGAATGGCGATGTTTCGAAATTTGGCCTCTACGGCAGTTCGAGCGGCGGCCACGTCGCAGAGCTTTTATGCATGCGCCCGCATGATCCGCGTTATGGGATGATTCCGCTTGCCGGTGCACCCAAGGCCGATGCCACGATTTCTTACGCCGCGATGCGCGCACCCATCAGTGATACGGTCGGACGCTTCGAGAATGCGAAAAAGCTGAATCGCGCCGATATGGTGAAGAACAACACATTGTTCTTCACTCCATGGGACACCATACACGAATCGAATCCGCAGGAGATCCTAGACCGCCGCGAAGCTATCGCGCTCGTCCCGATGCTGATTATGGCGGGCTCGCTGGACGACAACGTACTGCCCCAGTTTCAGAAAAAATTTGCGGCTTCCTACAAGGCGGCCGGCGGCAACATCGAACTGGAGATTTTCGAAGGCGCCCAGCACGAATGGGTTGCCACACCCAGCCCGCTCACCGATCGCGCACACGAGATGGTCAAAATGTTCATCGCGCGCCAATTGAAGGCATAAACGATGGCGAGCTTCACGCCGTAACGGCTTCCGCCTCCTCGTCTCCGGCATGATGCGGCTTGTGCGCCGCGATCACTTTTTCAGCCAATTCC
>DATEME010000467.1:0-2011 GCA_035275865.1 Candidatus Acidiferrales bacterium
TAGGACTTGTCAATCGCGGCCTTAGTCACTGACCGCGCGCTTGAAGCGTGATATCATCCCTCCATTGCATCAATGACCCCCAACCGGAGGGTCACGTGGCAAACCACATCGGACGACGAAAATTCTTAACCACGCTCGGTGGCGCGGCAGCGGCGTGGCCGCTTGCGGCGCGCGCGCAGCAGCCGGGCAAGCTGCCTACCATCGGGTATCTTGGCACGACGACAGCCTCGGCCTGGAGACCATGGACCGCCGCTTTTGTGCAACGGCTTGACGAACTCGGGTGGACCGAGGGGCGCACCATTGCGACCGAGTATCGCTGGGCGGATGGACGCAGCGAGCGCTTTGCAGAGATCGCCACCGAGTTCGTCCTGCTCAAGGTTGATGTCATTGTCACCGGTGGAAACGCAGCCGTCGCAGCAAAGCAGGCGACATCGATCATTCCGATCGTCTTCGTACTGGGGGACCCGGTTGGCACCGGCCTGATCGCGAATCTGGCGCGACCGGGTGGCAACATCACCGGCCTGACGAACCAGCAACCCGATCTTGCTGGCAAGCGACTCGAAATTTTGCGCGATCTCGTTCCCAGTCTCCGCCGGTTGGCGATCATGGCCAATGTTGACTACCCCTTTGCTGTGCCGGAGGTGGCGGAGGTTCGGGGGGCTGCGGGCACACTCGGCCTCGATGTCGTCAACCTTGAAATCCGGCGAGCCGAGGATATCGCGCCTGCCTTCGAATCGCTCAATGGTCGTGCGGATGCACTTTACGTCGTCAACGACGCGCTCGTAGTCACGAACCGGGTTCGCATTAACACCTGGGCGGCCGCCGCACGACTGCCGACCATGCATGGCACTCGGGCGGTTGTCGAAGCGGGAGGCCTGATCTCTTATGGACCAAACTTTCCCCACCTGTTCCGGCGTACCGCCGACTATGTCGACAAGATTTTGCGGGGGACGAAGGCAGGCGACATTCCGGTCGAGAGGCCGACCAAATTCGACCTCGTCATCAATAATACGACGGCCAGGGCAATCGGGCTGAAAATCCCGGAATCCTTCCTTCTGCGCGCTGACGAGGTGATTGAATGAGGCGCCGTGAGTTCATCACGCTGCTCGGTGGCGCGGCCGCGGCCTGGCCGCTCGCGGCGCGCGCGCAACAGCCGGCGATGCCGGTGATCGGGTTCATCAATGGCGGGTCGGCGGATGCTTTGGCGCGCTTTGCGGATGCGTTCCGCAACGGGCTTGGAGAAACCGGTTACGTCAGTGGCCAGAACGTAACCGTCGAGTATCACTGGCTCGAAGGCCAATATCATCGCGTGCCGGCTTTGGTGGCCGACCTGGTGCGCCGTCGCGTCGCAGTCATTGCGGCACCGGCAGCGCCAGCGGCAATCGCGGCCAAGGCCGCAACGGCGACGATCCCGATCGTTTTTGCCCTCGGCGATGACCCAGTAAAGCTTGGCCTAGTCGCGAGCCTTGCACGGCCGGGCGGCAACGCCACCGGCATCAATTTTTTCAATCAGGAGGTAGCAGGCAAGCGACTGGCACTTCTGCATGAGCTCGTGCCCAAAGCTGTTCGTGTCACCATCATTGTCAACCCGACCGATGTGGCGAACACAAAAAGTACACTGCGGGATGTGCCGGAAGCTGCGCGCACCATCGGCCTTCAATTCCAAATACTTAACGCCACTACGATCGGAGAAATCGATGCAGCTTTCGCCACGCTTGCCCACGAGGGCCCTGGCGCGCTCTTCGTCTCTCCCGACGGATTCTTCACCAGCCGCCGCGTACAATTTGCCACTTTGACGGCGCGCTACGCGATTCCGGCGGCGTTTTCACAGCGTGAATTTGTGGAGGTTGGCGGGTTGATGAGCTATGGAACTAATATCGCGGACATGTTTCGCCAGGTCGGCGTCTATTCTGGCAATATCCTCAAAGGGGCGAAGCCCTCGGACCTGCCGGTGGTTCAGGCGAGCAAGTTCGAGTTCACCATCAACCTTCAAACGGCGCGGGCGCTCGGC